>DRMS01000201.1 GCA_011322515.1 Leucothrix mucor | reverse complement strand
AGCAGATAAGCCATTTTCACCTTTATGATTGACGTGTACTGTCCCTATCCAACGCCCTCCTGGAACGACCTCTTGAAAGTGATCGATTAAACCATTCCATACCTCTAAATCTGAATTTAGCTTGATATCAAGGAAGATAAAATCTTTGCTATTGTGGGTTTTTGACTGCTTTGCTAATTCATTTAAAACGGATTCAATGCCTCTGGAGCGAAAGGTGCGCCCATTAGCAGAAACCACATCACCACAGAAGGTGCATGCACCCCAGCTGCAACCGCGCCCTGTCATGATTGGAATAATAGGATGTGGATATTTATCCCATGGAAAGTCAGTGAAATCAGGTACAGGTAATTGATCTAATTTCTTTAGCGGAGGAATCATCTCTCCCGCTTTTCCTCCCGCCAAAAATACACCTTTATGTTGGCTTAAATCCCCCTTTTTCAGCAACGTATTAACAATATCAGGCAGGGTAAAATCAACCTCTCCACCAACAATCGCAGTAATACCTTCGATATTCAGCCACTCGTCCGTTACTTTGGCAAGATTGAAAAATGGACCGCCTAATAACACAGGAATACCCGCCGCTTTGGCTACTTTGCCAATTTCTACACACATCTCGTATTGACTTAAATAAGCAGAAATAAGGATAGCCGCAGGACGTTTGGCAATTGCTTGATGCACTTCTTTTACCATTAAAGGATGGGGGCGAGAAAGCCATTTGGTATGGATATTACGCAATTTATCATGGAATTTATTTAACAATGGGTGTGATGAAAAATACAAACGTCTTAATAACTGATCTTTCCAGTTTTCTTCATGATCGCGGGCAAAGGCTGGGACACCCAATGCTAAAGGGCTTAATAACTTAACGGAATGATTGGCTAAACGTAAGCTGCGAATTAGGTAGCCAACGGCTAAGGTCGGGTAGGTAGCAAAGTTGTTGAGATCGATAAATAATAGCGGGGTTTGTGATTGATTTTTTTTCATAAAGAGCAGTTCCAAAATAAAATACTGTTTTCTGCCAGATTATTTTATCTGAATCGTATCCGACAGAAGGAGGTACATAGTTATTCATATATGCCCCTAAGGAAATGCCCTTGGGGTACAACAAGTGAGGGCGGATCAGGCAAAAAATAGTCGGTAAAAATCTGCCTATTATTTCGGGACTGTTCCTAATAATGCAGAAGTATAGTTAATAATTTTCAATAGTTATGGCTTATTCATTAGCCCATGATTTTTATAATTTAATAAATTTTAACTGCGTAATATCAGCAAATTGTTGTATTTTAATGAAAAATAGTAGTTATGTTTTTGTAATAGTGCAGGGAGTATAAATTATTCTTCATATAGGAAAAGTAAGCTTGTGTGATAAGCTGGCGGTCTTTTTATCGATAAATAACTAACAATAATGACTCACTAAATGACGCGTTTTTTTTCACATTATCTTATTTTTAGCCTGACACTGATCATAGCTCTGTTTTTTATTCTACCAATGAATGCATTTGCAGATGCTGACAATAAAACAGTTGAAGCAGATGCTATTTTAGAGCCTTTACCGCTACGCCTAACACCGCAATGGTGGGAACAATTTGCACAGTCTAATCATAAAAATCTAAAAGAACATATTGAGCAATTAAGCAAAGAACTAAACTCAATCAATACACCAGAAGAAGCGCGTGCGCTAGCATCACAAATAATAACCTTGCTTGCGCAGTACGAAACCAAAAGAAATACGCCATTAGCAATAAAGAAAAATTTCAAAAATAATGAAAAACGTATTTATTTTCTGGATGATGTATTTCAGTTAATTAAGCAGACCAAAAGCATAGACTCTAATTTACAACTACTAAACACCAACCATAAAGCACTGCTTGAAGAAATAAAAACCGCTGATACTGAATTAAATAAAATAAAATTAGAGTATCTGAAACAAAAGGAAACCGATACAGATAAGCTAATTAAAGGGTTAAAGTGGATAAAAGCACGCATAAATCTATCGCTTCTACAGATGACTGAAAAGGCAATGAGCTCACGGCAAAAAATATTGAATGAAACACTTCAGTCGCTACGCGAAGAGCATAAATTTGCGATTGATGAGCTAGTGGTTAAACCAAAAGAAATTAAAGAATCTAGACTGTTTGCCAATCTGCTAGAAAGCACCATTGAAACAGTTAATAAAGATTTTCAGAAGTTAAAAAGCGATGAACGTTCAATTGTTGTAACGGATGAGGAGACAAAATCAGCCAAACAGCTACTGTCATTACAAGCGCTACAAATAGCGGCCAAGTTACGCAAACTTGAGACGGAGCATCTGACTCATTTACTGATTAAAGATATCAATAGCCTACATAAAAATAGTTCTGAAACAATGCGTAGTGCGATTAGGAAAAACCTGCATAAAAGTTTGGCCTATATAAAAGAAACGACCATTTGGATGGATGAAGCAGGAAATCGTGTTGAAAAAGCAGAAAATGCGCTTAACTCCCAAAAGGCACTGAATAAGGATAAAACCTATAATAAATCCATTCAAACACGTCTAGATACATTAACAAAGATTTATGAACAGGATATAAAACTAGATGAAAAGCAGGCAAAATTAAAACTCCTGACCATTATTGCGGATGATAAGTTAGGAAAAACAGCCAAAGGTGCCGCTATTCTCGTTGAAAAAGCAGATGAAACCTTGCGTGATAGTTGGAAAAAAATTGTTGAGTGGATGAATGCCTCCCTCTTTACTATGGGTGGCACTCCCGTTACCCCTATTGGTTTAGTGCGCTTTTTATTCATACTCTTTATTGGTTGGTTTTTATCGCGCCTATTTTTACATGCGATTAGAAAAGTAAATAACCGCACCCGTGGTGGCATGCAAGAGTCATCCATCATGACGCTAGGGAAAATAATCAGCTTTGTTATCGTCGGCATTTCATTATTAATCGGTTTCTCTAGTTTAGGCATTGATGTCACTAAGCTGGCATTAGTTGCCAGCGCACTGAGTATTGGCATCGGTTTTGGATTGCAAAATATCATCAATAATTTTGTCTCAGGCATTATTTTATTGTTTGAGCGTAGCATGAAAGTGGGTGACTACATTGTACTTGCCGATGGTACTCGCGGCGAGGTCAGAGAAATCAATATTCGTAGCACCGTCATTAATACCAATGATAATATTGACATCATTGTGCCTAACTCTGAGTTTGTTAATTTCCCCGTCACTAACTGGACTATGAATGAACGTTTTTTGCGCTTAAAGGTTCCCTTTGGTGTTGCTTATGGGTCAGACAAAGAACTCGTGCGCCGTATTGTTGTCGATGCCGCGTTATCATTGCCCTATACCTTAAATCTAACAGAACGCCAATATCCACAAGTACGTTTGAAAAATTTCGGCGATAGTAGTTTGGATTTTGATCTCGTTGTTTGGATAAAGGCAGAATGGGCAAACCGTCCTGGACGAGTAATCGCTGCTTATAATTGGGAGATTGAAACCGCGCTGGGGAAACATGAAGTAGAAATTCCCTTTCCACAGCGTGAGGTTCGGATATTAGGGAAAAGCACTCAGGAACAAGCAATAGTAGCTAGTTGATGGCATATCGTCACCCACATCGTAAGCTTAGTCTCCTGTGGTTTCGAGACTTGAGGGTAAGGAAGTTCCAAGCAATGATTTTACCCATCTTACTTGCCCTTTTGCTCCTGCTTGAATCATCTCAATCGTTGCGTAGAGTAACTATGCGCCTCTTGAGATGCTCCAATCAGGAACAAAAAATCAGCGTAATAGAGGTAAATTCATTACTTGAAACTTCCTAACGATATGAAATTAGCCCTTATTCGATCTATAGTTTTTCACATAAATAATTGCACCCTTCGACTCCGCTCAGGGTACAGCTCCCTGAGCGGAGTCGAAGGGTGCGGGTGAATAGCAGAAACATGAACTGTCCCGCCTTAAATTGGTAGCCTGCTTTTATATGAAAATAATTAGGGGAGAGTAGTTACCAAATGTCAACAGAGCCTAGCGTAAAAAACGTTGATAGGCAGGATTTTCCGTTTCATCATTATACTCATAACCCAATTCATCTAAAAAAGCACAAAAATCATCACGCTCTTGTCGCGGAACCTGTATGCCAACTAAAACGCGCCCAAAATCAGAACCATGATTGCGGTAATGAAATAAGCTGATATTCCACTTTCCACCAATACCTGTTAAAAAATGCAATAAAGCACCTGGTCGCTCAGGGAAAATAAAACGATATAACACCTCATCTTCAGCGACAGGCGCATGTCCACCCACCATAAAGCGCAAATGCACTTTAGCTAGCTCATTATTGCTAAAATCCTCAACAGGATATTGCTTGCTCTTAAGCTCTTGAAGGAGTAGCTTTTTTTCTGCATCACCGTTGCTCAACTGAACACCCGCAAATACCTGAGCATTTTGCTTATCAGAATAGCGATAATTGAATTCAGTAATCACTCGATTGCTAATTGCCTTGCAAAACGCCTGAAAACTACCAGGTTTTTCAGGAATAGTGACGGCTAATAAGGCCTCTCGTTTTTCACCTAACTCAGCGCGTTCTGCAACATGCCGTAGACGATCAAAACTGATATTAGCACCACTACAAATAGAGATAATCTGCTGATTTTCTACTTTATTTTGCTGAATATATTTTTTCATCCCCGCAGTAGCCAGTGCCCCTGCGGGTTCTAGTAACGTGCGAGTATCCTCAAAAACATCTTTAATTGCCGCGCAAGTTTCATCAGTCGATACAGTCATCATTTCATCAACAACCTCCCGTGCAATTCTTAATGTGTTTTTTCCCACCTGTTTAACCGCAGCCCCATCTGCAAAAAAGCCAATTTGATCCAGAATAACGCGCTTATTTTGTTT
>DRMS01000200.1 GCA_011322515.1 Leucothrix mucor | reverse complement strand
ATCAAGCGTAGCGAGGTAACGTAACCCGACACAATACCCAGCAAGTTGCACAATGCTTGTCGGGTTACGTTTTTTTGCAAGCAAAAAAATCTAACCCGACCTACAATTCCAGCCAAGCAACTGTCCCATGTTAAATTGGTAGCCATAAAATAGTATTGTGTATTAGGGCATTTATTCTTGAGATAGTGTATTTTACTGAAAAGCTAAAGCTTTCACTCCTTGGAATGAAAGCTTTAGCTTTTCCCTCTCCCTACACAGAGCCGAATTTTTAAAACCCCTTAAAGACAATGACAATAAAAACCCCAACCAATAGCAATAGCTTCTCTTTTCCCCTACGCGTCTACTATGAAGACACCGATGCAGGAGGGGTAGTCTATCACTCCAACTATCTAAACTTCTTTGAGCGTGCGCGCACAGAATGGTTGCGGGACTTGGGCTATGAACAAAGTGACTTGCGTCTTAAAGAAAAAATTATCTTTGTTGTACGTAATATAGAAATAGCCTATCTAAAACCAGCTCTGTTTAATGATCAACTGATAGCAACCGTAAAAATTATTAAAATAGGGCGTAGTAGTATTGAAGTTGAACAACAGATTTTACGCCAGACCGCCGATCATGAAGTGCTTTCAACAGGCAAAGTGATTGTGGTTTGTGTTGATGCAGATACGTTTAGACCGAAGAAAATTCCAGATAATATCCGTTCTGTTATTTTGATAAAATAATGATAATTATTAGCAATATAGGAACGTGCACGGAATAACTTTTCGCACCCTTCGACTCCGCTCAGGGAGTTGTACCCTGAGCGGAGTCGAAGGGTGCAATTATTTATGTGAAAAACTATACGCAACGAATGAGATCATCCAAGCTGGGATAAAAAGGCAAGTTAGAGATCGGGACGTTGTTTCATGCACGTTCCATAGTATTCTGTATGGTATCTGGATAAGGGTAAAGTGAGCTAGTAGAGCTCTTCCCGATGAAGGATATTATTAAACCCTGTTAAAGTTGTATTAAATCAATTCATTTATTTACCTAAAGACTATACTCTATTCTTTCGTGCACACTCCTAAGGAGGAGGACACAATAAATTCAACAGTTTGCTCGTTTATTTTGTTAGATTTATTATGACTTTCTACTTAATATTAGAAAGGGTATAGGTTATGCATAACAAGGTAGCTAGTAACGTAATAGAAAAGAAACAACTACAAGATAGCTATGGTCGAAAAATTAGCTATGTACGCTTGTCCGTTACTGACAAATGCAATATGCGCTGTTTTTACTGCTTACCAGAAGGTTTTAAAGACTTTGAAACCCCAGAAAATTGGTTAACCTTCGATGAAATAGAGCGCGTAATCAGTGCTTTTACCCGTCTTGGCGTGCATCGAGTACGTCTAACAGGAGGTGAGCCTCTAGTACGTAAAAATCTCCCCGATTTAATTACGCGGCTGGCAGCGCTTGAGGGGCTTGATGATCTTTCATTGAGTACCAATGCCTCACTTTTAAGCACCTACGCCAACGATATTAAAAAGGCGGGTGTCACACGCATCAATGTAAGCCTAGATACCCTAAACGCAAAGCAGTTTGCCAAGATAACAGGTAATGGAAAGCTTGATCAAGTACTAGCAGGTTTGCAAGCGGCTAAAAAAGTGGGGTTAGCGCCGTTAAAAATCAATACTGTTGCGATGAAAGGCGTTAATGATAATGAGTTTACCGAGTTGGTAAAGTATTGCATTGATATGGGCTTCACTCTACGTTTTATAGAAACAATGCCCATTGGTAGTACAGGTCGTAACGCCTCCAATAACTATATGGATTTGCAGCAGGTCATCGACCAGCTAAGCAAAGAATTTGAATTAATTCCTAGCATCTTCTCTGGAGGTGGTCCCGCCCGATATTATAAAGTCAACGATACAGATTTACATATCGGCTTTATCACACCAATCTCACAACACTTCTGCGAAACTTGCAACCGTGTACGGGTCTCAGTCAATGGTACACTTTATCTCTGTTTAGGCGATGAGCATAAAATAGAATTAAGACCCTTATTGCGTCAAGGAATCAGCGATGATGATTTAGAAAATGTGATTTTAGAAGCAATAGACTTAAAACCTAGAGAGCATGAATTTAATAGTAAACCAGAGAGCGTGATTCGCTTTATGTCAATGACGGGAGGGTGATGAATATGTGAGCAAGACAAAAATGCTAGTAGCAAGTAGTTTTAACAAGTGTATTCGACAGAGAACCTATTAGCAGGAGATTCCTAATTACTTGAAACTCCCTTATAAACCTTATCTTCTCTGAAGCTTTTATTTTCGTATTTATTTCTTTGGAGTAGCCTAATGGAGATGCTTGGAATATTCTTAAAAATCATCATCATTGCTAGTAAGAATGCTATGCCTATACACTCATTACTTGAATAATTCTTGATTAATACCACTATCATGTGGCACTTACAAAACTATTTGGACATAGAGAAATTCCCCTATAGTATTTTAAATTATTTTAAAGCGTTATATGTAAATAGGGTATGTAAAATGCTTAATTTTTACCTTGTTTTGTAAGAATCTCTTAGGAAGTTTCAAGTAATGAATTTACCTCTATTGCGCTGATTTTTTGTTCCTGATTGGAGCATCTCAAGAGGCGCATAGTTGCTCTACGCAACGATTGAGATGATTCAAGCAGGAGCAAAAGGGCAAGCAAGATGGGTAACATCATTGCTTGGAACTTCCTTAATATTAATGAAAATAAAAGGATAAGAAATGTCACAAGAAGCAAATTTAAAAAATAGTAGTACGTGGAAGCGGATACTTTATATGTTGTTGTTTTCGCTTGCGTATAGTGTTGCAGAGTTTGTCTTAATGACCGTTGCGGTTGTGCAGGTGTTAATTAAGCTATTTACGGGTGAAATTAATGAAAACTTAAAGGTTCTAGGTAAGCAAACAGCGCTTTATATTTATGATGTTATGCTGTTTTTGACTTTTAATACTGAGGAAAAACCATTCCCGTTTTCCGCTTGGCCTGATGGGAAGAAATAAGCAGGTCATAATAAATCCAACAAAATTTGGGTACGCGTAAAATGTTAGATTTATTGTGTCCTCCTACTTTAAATTGGTAGCGGTTAAAAGATGAGAGAAGTGCCGTCACCTTGATCATGCTTCCAAATTATCTGGCAACAAGTTCATTCGCGAGTTTAATTAGTTGCTGTATTTGATGAATAAATTTCTCTGTGCTTTCACCACGCGCATAGTCACCAAGAAAATATTGTTTAATTGCTTGTCGTGGAATAGCTTGTGGATCTTGAGATAACCCCTGAGCAATCAAGCTTAAAATAGCATCTTTATTGCCATCATCTATTATTTGGCAGGCTTTGACTATTTCTGGCTTTGCTACTGCTTGACCTTCCTGTCGATAGAAAAAATCAGTGATCATCATGGGTTTGTTAAATGCTAGAAAATCGACGGTAACAGCTGAATTATCAAAAATAGCCAGATCAGTTAGCTCAAAAACACTGTTGATATTTTCCTCTGTCATTAGCATTCCAGAGTTCGATGTGTTCACTAGATGTTTGATTTTCTCATTTGCTTTTTTAGTCGATGGGTCTCTAGAACCCGTATTAGGGTGCGGACGATAAATAAGATAATAAGCATCGTGTTCTAGGATTGCAGTTACAAAGTCAACACCATAGTCAGGTAGAGAGGTGTAGTCCATGGAGAGATGAGTACCTTCCCATGTGGGAGCGTATAAAATAATTTTTTTATCGGTTGTTGGGCGTTCTATGGTTTCAATAAAATCTATCTGTGGTCGCCCGACTTTGATAAATTGTTTCATATCAATATTAATCAAATTATCAGCATATTTTGTATAGGCCGCATCAGAAACAATAAACACAAAATCATAAGCTTTAGCGCGATTACTAAAGGTAGATGTTTTTTCACTTTCACCATGGTTGATATGTACATGCAATGCATTGTTATTACATAATGACTGGAAGTTTAAGCAAGAATTATTAACATAAAGTATGCATCTGAAACTATTTGTATCATAGAGTTTCAGTAAGGCACTCATTGTCTGTGTATAGACAAGTTGGAATTGAGTATTTTCTTCAATCCATTCGTAAATATTAGCATCACGAGTCACAACCAATATTTTTTCAGTCTTATCAAGTTGCTTCAATGGTTTAATCCACTGCTCAAATTGATAGATATTCCCCATATTACCTGCAAAATAAACAACCACATTAATGTCTGCGTATCGGCTATCCATAGTTTATTTTTTCCTTTTATTGAGATCCTGTAAGTAGTTGCCCATAATAAATCTAACATTTTTCTCGTGCCCAAAAAGTGGGGCATAGCAATTTATTTTCTGATCTTCTGCATTATCGCTACGCCCCAAGGGTATTTCCTATAGGGCGCGTAGCATAACTACTATAGTTTTTAACATAAATAATTGCACCCTTCGACTCCGCTCAGGGTACAGCTCCCTGAGCGGAGTCGAAGGGTGCGGAAATTTAATAAATGAATGTCTATAGCAGGATCTAGATTTTAAAATTAATGACTAATAGCGAATTGTTTCGAGACAACCTGTGACTCTTTTTGCTTCCTCAAAGAAGATTTTATTTTAGTGGTAGAGATGCCTTTTGTACGTGGTAGGTATTTGACTTTGCACAGTGAAGATAAAGAATCAAATTTTCCCTCCCAGTCATGCCCCATAACAAAAATATCGACATTATTTTGAATAATATCTTTATGCTTCTGTTCCCAGCAGGATTCTGGAATCACTTGATCAACAAAGCGAAGGTGTCGGATTATTTCTGCGCGTTCACTATAGGGAATAAGTGTTTTTTTATTTTTTTGCAGATTAAATGAATCAGTAGAAATACCAACAATAAGTCTATCACCTAGCATTTTTGCTCTTTTCAAAATGTTCAGATGACCAATATGGAATAGGTCGAAAGTTCCGTAGGTGATGACGGTTTTTAGTTGTTTCTGCATTAAATTGCCTCTTTGAATTAGCTATGAAATGGAGTTGAGAGATCTAAGTAGGAGGACACAACCAATCTAATATTTTTCTTGTTTGTTTTCTGATCTTCTGCGGTATTGTTACCATTACATAGACTGCTATGCGCTTCAACAATGCCTTGAAGTTCGAAAAATAAAGGGCGAAATTTTGTTAGATTTATCATGTCCTCCTACTTATTAGCTTAAGTCATCACAGCATTTGGTCGGAAAATAATCAAAAATAGTGGTGGTATTCGATATACTTTCAGGACTTTAGAAGTGAGATGATCTTTCTTTAAAAGTTCTCAACTGGTTTTATGGTAAGGAAATAGACGCATTTATACTTAAAAAAATACTAAAGTCATAAGGAAATATTGCTGATGACTTTTATTGTATTTATTGGTTACCAATTTAAGATGAGTACAAGCGGTTAGCTGGTTAAGCACTGCGAGATAACGTAACCCCGCTGAATTTAGCTAAACGGCTGGATTACGTTTTTTTACAAGCAAAAAAATTGTAATCGCTCATCTAGCCCCTTGAAATTTGCCATTTTTCGACTTGTAAGTGAAAAATTTCAAGGGGTAGGGGATCTAATACATAAGCTAGGGCTATATTAGAAAGTCCTTTTGGGGCATTAAACTCATACTAACCGAATTCTGATAAAACAGAAAAAGTGAAAACTACTTTTTGATGATATAAAGAATGCCAATATTCGCATGTCATATCTCTGCCATAATGTATAAATATACTAAATCTATATGGATATTTATAGAGCAGACTGGCTATGTTTTAGATGTTTTTAAGCTAGATATAAACGACCTGTAAGTCAATAGCTTTGCTAATTTTGATTTAAGCCAAAATAGCAATTTATGTCCTATATAAATCAGTTACTTGAAAAATGAATAACTTGTCAAAATGAGTGGATTTTCATTTTGACGAAGGTATTGTAAGTGACGACTATTTCCCTAGTCGAACGTATCATTATTTTCATTATCTATCAATAAATAAATTTTATATTTTAAGGTATTGGAGGGAACTGTTTAGAGAAAATGTTTTCTAGAGAATAGATAGGAATGCCATCATGAAGTAGAAAGCGTCTTCATTTTCTTGCTGACCTTGTATGGCGAATTTTAATTTGTGAATACTAATAAGATAAAAATTTAATAATTAAAGGCATTAGTATATAATAATATTCTGATGTTATTTTGACCTCATTTACCGTTATGATCTAGATAAAAATAATATGAATTATTTAATGATACCAAAGTTAGTTGCCCATCGTGGCGATAATAAAAATTTTCCTGAAAACTCCTATAAAGGAATTGAGTCCGTTCTAAAAGGGGGGGTTGGATTTGTTGAGTTTGATGTGCAAATGACGGCAGATCAGCAATTTATAGTCCATCATGATGCTGATTTGAATCGTACAGCAAAACAAGATGTTTCTGTATTCGATCATTCATATGATGAACTGCGCAAGTTTAGCATTCATGAATCAACCCGTTTTAATAATAAGCATTACCCAACCCCACTTTCTCTACTGTCTGACGTACTGATGTTGTTGCAACAATATCCAAATGCAACGTTTTTTGTTGAGATAAAAACACAAAGTTTAACACACTGGGGTAAAGAGTTTGTAATGGATGCTTTATTACGCCAATTAAAACCCTATGCAACGCAATGCATTATTATCTCCTTTAACTCCTTAGCACTTCGTTATGCGCAACAAAAAAGTGAAATACCCGTAGGTTGGGTGGTCAAGTATTACAATAAAAAATCCCAATCTAAGGCGGTCGCTTTTAAACCTGATTTCTTGATTTGTGATTATAAAAAAATAGCAGAAGAAAAAGAACTTTGGAGTGGGGGTTGGAAATGGATGCTCTATAGCATTAATAATCCCGAAACACTACTTTCCTATGCTCAAAGAGGAGTAGAGTTTATCGAAACAGATGAAATACACTCTTTGCTTTCATCGCCATTATTGCAGCAAAATAAAGTTGCCTGATTGTCTTGATATTACTCGTAAAACCCACCTTTCAAGGAGCTAAGGAACGTGCACGAAACAACGTCCCGATCTCTAACTTGCCTTTTTATCCCAGCTTGGATGATCTCATTCGTTGTGTAGAGTAACTATGCGCCTCATGAGTTTATCCAATCTGAAATAAAAATTCTGCGTTAGAACTTCGGGAAGTTATTCCGTGCACGTTCCTAATTGAAGTAAAACCCTGAAGTACTTACAACAAAACTATTTGGTTATACATCATATATATGATGTGCTAGGTTCTGTTGATATTGGGTTATATTTTTACTTTTTATACCAATCCTAAGAAATACCCCCTCGAATGATAGCTATAGTTTTTCACATAAATAATTGCACCCTTCGACTCCGCTCAGGGTACAGCTCCCTGAGCGGAGTCGAAGGGTGCGGAAATTTGATAAATGAATGTCTATAGGAAGTTGTTTCGTGCTCGTTCCTTATTGATAGATCCAACCCAGAGTACGCCAAGATAAGAAACATTCTTTGCGTACCTGCGTCTTTGCAAGAGATCTATTTTTGTAGTTAAGGGGTATAGCAATCCCGCTTTTTTAAATTGGTAGCCTACTTATTTAAATAACCCCAAAAATAGGTTTCCAAGTAAAATCATAAGCCCAAGCAGGAGACCGCCTACCCCTATGTAGGTGAACATTTCCGTAATAACATGGTGATGGGCAGCGTTGCGTCCAATAGAGGGGGAAAGTACAAACATTGTAAACCATGCCAGTGGATAAAAAGCGACAAGACCAATGGAGGTTGATGCAAGCATTTTCATTCCATCTCTTAAACTAGAAAACAAAACCAAGAGAATAAGACCGAGTGAGAAAGCTGAAATGCCAGTAGCATGGAAATGTGCGCGTTGGGCATAACGCCAAATCTTAGAAGCACTTTTTTCATCATGGATATCAGGATTAGCCGCAATCCCTTGGGCAATAAAATCCTTTACACTGTCTTCTGCAATACCAAAGCCGATCCCCATACTTAGACCGAATATTAATAGTAGCAGGGTTAAAGCAAGCCCCAATTTTATGGGCGATAAATCTATTTGGTTCATAGTTATACTCCTTGTTCTGTTATTTAAATTCAGTAATTAGTTGCTTTCGGTTTCACTACTTTCTTCAGAGCCTTCGCCAGTACCTTCCGTGTTGCCAGAGCCTTCGTTATGTTCAGTACCTTCGTTCATGCCTTCTGTGTTGCCTGAACCTTCATTATGTCCAGTACCTTCGTTCGTGCCTTCTGTGTTGCCTGAACCTTCGTTATGTTCAGTACCTTCGCCAGTGCTTTCCGTGTTGCCTGAACCTTCGTTATGTTCAGTACCTTCGCTAGTACTTTCCGTGTTGCCTGAACCTTCGTTATGTCCAGTACCTTCGCCAGTGCTTTCCGTGTTGCCTGAACCTTCGTTATGTCCAGTACCTTCGTTCGTGCCTTCTGTGTTGCCAGAGCCTTCGTTATGTTCAGTACCTTCGTTCATGCCTTCTGTGTTGCCTGAACCTTCATTATGTCCAGTACCTTCATTATGCCCAGAGCCTTCGCCTGTGCCTTCTGTATTGCCTGAACCTTCGTTATGTCCAGTACCTTCGCCAGTACTTTCCGTATTGCCTGAACCTTCATTATGTCCAGCACCCTCGCCAGTACCTTCCGTATTGCCTGAACCTTCATTATGTCCAGTACCTTCGTTCGCGCCTTCTGTGTTGCCAGAGCCTTCGTTATGTCCAGTGCCTTCGCCAGTACTTTCCGTGTTGCCTGAACCTTCATTATGTCCAGTACCTTCGTTCGTGCCTTCTGTGTTGCCAGAGCCTTCGTTATGTTCAGTACCTTCGCCAGTACTTTCCGTGTTGCCTGAACCTTCGTTATGTTCAGTACCTTCGCCAGTGCTTTCCGTGTTGCCTGAACCTTCGTTATGTTCAGTACCTTCGCCAGTACTTTCCGTGTTGCCTGAACCTTCGTTATGTCCAGTACCTTCGCCAGTGCTTTCCGTGTTGCCTGAACCTTCGTTATGTTCAGTACCTTCGCCAGT
>DRMS01000199.1 GCA_011322515.1 Leucothrix mucor | reverse complement strand
GCCCGACCCCAGACCGTGTGCGTGAGACCTTATTCAACTGGTTGCAACGCTCCATTGCTCATGCGCGCTGTCTTGATCTCTTTGCGGGAAGCGGTGCATTAGGTCTAGAAGCTTTATCACGCGGAGCATCTGAGGTGGTTTTTATTGAAAAATATCGCCCAGCCGCTCGTCAATTAGAACAAAATTTAGCCTTATTAAAAGCCAGCAACTCCGTTATTAATCAGGATGCTAAAACCTATTTGCTAAAAGAATCCCAAGCGTTTGATGTTATCTTTCTTGACCCACCTTTTCGGCAGGGCTTATTACCCGTCATGCTTGAACTTATTATAGAAAACAAACTGATCAATAATAACGCACTCATTTACTTAGAGCATGAAGCCGAAGCAAATTATGATTGGCAGGATTGGCAGTTAGAAACGATTAAAGAGACAAAGGCAGGTCAGGTTAAAAGTTATTTACTCAAACAGAAAAACTAAGGCATGGATTTACTCAATAGCACATTTAATTTTATTAAAAACCCAGAGAATAGTTGGATACTTTACTCTATTGCCGTATTTATGATTCTGGATGGATTTGTAATGCGAGTTATTGGTAAATATCTACCTCATATCCTTCCTGAAAAAGAAGCGGATAAATTGGCAAAATCATCACTGCTTAGTTTATCTGCCAATTTTTCCGCAATAGCGGGTGTTATACTGGCAATTGTTACTTATTATCTTAGGTAAATTAGGTGAAATTAGCTGATAATCCAACCTATTCATTAACACGTTAACAATTCGACAACCTGTATGTAGCCTAAGCGGAATACAGAAGGCCTGTCGCAACACAGTATCCCGTATTGCACAAACTTCATACAAGCTACAAAAGTGTAAGGCAAAAATAAATATGGCTTCCATCTATAAAAATATTCATTTTTCATGGCTCCTTATTGCTAGTCTCTTTCTACCAATAAATTTTCTACAGGCATCTGAGAAATTGGAGGGATGCTTTAAAGCATCCCAATCTTGTGAGGCAGTACGCTCGATTCGTAAAAACACCAACCCAGGCAATATTTCACTAAAAGTTGGTAAAGAGTATCGTTTAGTTGCTAAAAATAAAGCCAATGCTGCAACGCATTACCAGTTAATCATAAAAGGCGTTGAGCCTGAACGCCGCTGGGTTACACTTGATTGTGGTCGCGTATTGGAAAACTGTTCTGATAGCTCAGCTGCTCCTACAGCGAGGCGCATAGCAAGTGATGAGTATTTACTTGCTTTAAGCTGGCAACCAAGTTTTTGTGAAACCCATAAACGTAAACTAGAGTGCAAAACACTAACGTCAACACGTTTTGATGCAGGGCATTTGGTGCTGCATGGTTTATGGCCACAACCACGTAATAATGCTTATTGTGGAGTAAGTATTAAGGATAAAGCGATAGATCGTAGAAAGCGCTGGGATTTATTAAAGCCACTAAAACTTAGTACTGATGTGACTAAAGAGTTGGCTAAAGTTATGCCAGGCTATGCATCAAACTTACAGCGCCATGAGTGGATTAAACATGGTACTTGTTATGGTAAAAATGCAAATGATTATTACGCTGATGCGCTTTCCTTAACACGTGAGATTAATGCTTCCCCTATTTCTGCATTATTTCGTGACAACAGAGGTAAAAAAATTAGTAGCAAACAAATTCGCCTGCTTTTTGATCAATCTTTTGGTGCGGGTAGTGGCAATAAAGTGAATCTGCGCTGTGATCGCAAAGGAAATATTGGCGAGTTATGGATTAATCTAAAAGGCGATATTCAGAATGACCTGTCACTTCGAGGCTTGTTACGTAAAGCAGAAAGTACTAAGTCTCGATGTCAGACTGGGACTGTTGATCCTGCATAAGGAAGTTTCAAGTAATGAATTTACCTATATTACGCTGATTTTTTTATTCCTGCTTGGAGTATCTCAAGAGGCGCATAGTTGCTCTACGCAACGATTGAGATGATTCAAGCAGGAGCAAAAGGACAAGAAAGATTGCTATAGACATTCATTTATTAAATTTCCGCACCCTTCGACTCCGCTCAGGGAGCTGTACCCTGAGCGGAGTCGAAGGGTGCAATTATTTATGTGAAAAACTATAGAATCATTGCTTTGAACTTCCTAAAGACTATTGATAATTATTACTT
>DRMS01000198.1 GCA_011322515.1 Leucothrix mucor | reverse complement strand
TAAAATAGTCCTTTAGGGTGATAGGGCTAAATCTTACCAGTAGTTTCACTTTTATTTAATAGAAGTTTTATTTTTAACGACATTAGAAAGTTCGGCTACCAATTTAACATGGGACAGTTGCTTGGCTGGAATTGTAGGTCGAGTTAGATTTTTTTGCTTGCAAAAAAAACATAACCCGACAAGCATTGTGCAACTTGCTGGGTATTGCGTCGGGTTACGTTACCTCGCTACGCTTGATAAGCTAACCCGACCTACGCAGGATTTGTCCCGCCTTAAATTGGTAGACATTTATTTTAAATTTTTACTAGAATCGATCTTCTCTCTAATAAGAAAAATAGGTTTCCCCATTGAGCGTTGATGTAGCCGTCCTATGTATTCGCCAATGATGCCAATAGCAAGTAGTTGAATCCCTGAAAAAATAATAATAATGACAGCAAGGAATGTAAATCCCTCAACGGCACCGCCATAGATATAATAATTACTTAAAACACGAATAAGTAATGCCATACCAAAAAGAAAAAAAATGACTCCCATCATCGATGAGATGCGTAATGGAACCTGAGAATAGGATTCAATCATTTTTATGGTATGTGAAATGAGTGAGAGCACACTATAGTTTGATTGCCCATATTTTCGTTTGCGGAACTGTACCGTAATGGTACCCACTCTTTTGGTTCCCCATGCCAAAATAGCATCAATATCTACAAATGGACCAATATGATGCTTGAAAACATCAATCAATTGGCTGTTAAATATTCGAAATGCACTGGTGTCAGAAGCTCTGGGAATATTAAGTGTTTTTTCGAGTAAATATTTTGTAGTAACAGAAGCGATATTTCGGAACTTACTGTGTTGTTCTTCTTCAGGTGTTGCATAAACAAGATCATAGTTCTTTTCAATGGTCGATATTAAAGGAATAATATCGGCTGGGGAGTGCTGTAGATCATCATCCATTGTGACAATCAATTCATTTTTTGTCGCAAGAATACCCGCATAAAGCGCATTATGCTGACCAAAATTACGTGATAAATTGATGCCCGTAACCCAATTATATTTTTTTGCGAGCTGTGATATTTCTTGCCAAGTTTTATCGGTACTTCCATCATTAACAAGAATAGCCTCCCATTTTATATCAGTGCCTTCAAACGTTTGGAGAATTTCCTCAGTGAGCTCTTTTATAGACGCCTCACAATGATAGCAAGGGATAACAATACTAATGGATTTCATTTGCTTTCCAATTGAGGTTTTGTGCGATAAAAACTGCATTTATACCCGAAGATAGTAAGGCTTTTTTCTAGTTCAAATAAATTACTTTCAGAAAATGAGGTATAGGTAATTGAAAGGGGAACATACTCAATGATAATCGCATCTCTGGGATTCCTGACTATAGAGGCTTCAATGGTCGTAAAAACGCGCTTCATAAGGGTATTATCGAAGGGATAGAAAAAATAGAATACATTTTCTTTATCTGTGTATTGATACTTTACGGCATCAATACAAACCACCGTTGTTTCTGTTTGCTTATTGGGAAATATAGCTTTTGTCTTTTCAAGGTTGTCACTAGCTGAGTCACATAATTCACTGGAAAACTCAATACCAATTACATTTTCAAATCCCGCCATTGCAGCTAGTACAAGCGTTCGTCCCTTGCCACTACCATAATCAACAAAGGTAACAGGTTGCGGAATGCTTACAGCTCGTAAAGCCTTGCGAAAGGCTAATACCCCCGTGGGTTGATAGGGCGATCCATGAGCTGTGCTCCCCTCTTTTATATCTAGCGCTGACAGCTCTACACGTTTTGAAGTATCAAGCCCATACTTCCAGTCAAATAGAAAATCAACACCTCGACTGATCGTTAGTAAAAAGGTATCGATCAAGCCAACCCGATGAATGCTTGATATAAATTCATGAAAAATAGAAGAATGGGTAATTGTTGGTTTTTCTACATCAGCCACAGATGCAATACTCCTATATGAAATAACTTCTGCCCATCAAATGTTAGTTGCGATGAAAGTATAGTGGGCTATATGATCAAAGCAATAACGAAGAAGATCAAAAAACAGGGATTTATATTATAGTTTTTCACATAAATAATTGCACCCTTCGACTCCGCGCAGGGTACAGCTCCCTGAGCGGAGTCGAGGGGTGCGGAAATTTAATAAATGAATGCCTATAGATTAATTTTGCGCGGGTACTTATACCTGATTTAATAGACTCAGGCTACCGTTTAAAGCATTAAATATACTCATTGATTAAAAAACCAAATGATGTCTAAATCCCCCTAACCTCAAAAACTGAAAGATTGCCAAAAATCAGTCTCTGTATCGCAGCTTCGCAACTCTTTAATAGGTTTATCATTTTCAATCATAATGACAGGGGGAGGTAATTTAATAAAAGGTGGATTGAGAACCAGCGTATAAGCGCCAACATTAGAAAAAACCACAAAATCACCCACATTAAGCTCACCTCGATAGCCACGATAGAGAATATCATCCTCCATACAGGTATACCCTGTAATATCCCAACACTGCTTATTATCACCCTTCTCTTCAGTAATAACTTCAATAGGAAGGTTTGCTGTATTCTTTGTTGGTTTAATATCATAGATTGAGGCAGATACAATGGCGATATTCTTATTGCGTAGTTGTTTTAGTGCGGTCACTCTACAAACAAGCTCCATACAATCAGCAACCACTGCCAAACCAGGCTCTAATATTAATTCTGGACTGTTATCTGAGCCATATCGCGCCCACATTGGTTGGGCAATTGCTTTAGCATAATCGCCAAACTCGGGTATACGACCCTTCCACCGTTGTTTTAAAGACTCAGGCATACGGCTAAAAAACCCCCCTCCTAAATTAAGTTGTTCAGGAGGAGACTCAGGAAATAATTGGTCAGCCAAATCAATGACCTTGTGAATCATTTCACTATATTCCTCAACCCGTTTACTAGGCGTGCAAATATGCGTATGCAAACCTTTTAGATGTGTAGAAGACCAGCTATTAATTTCTTTAACCAACTGTTGCAACTCCTCAGAGGGAGCCATAATGCCAAAACGCGAAGGGGCAATATTGTTTAACTCAAAGTTGCAACGAATTCCAAGGTTGAAAACCGTATTAGGGTTACTATTACGTAATTTAGCAATTAGCTTAAACTCATCAATAGAATCAATATTGATCTGAATGCCAGCCTCTAAAGCAAACTTAATATCAGCAAAGGATTTAGCGGGACCATTGAAAATAATATTTTCAGCTTTTACCCCTAAGTGCAACGCAAGATTGAGTTCAAATCTAGAAACAACTTCTGCATACAAACCAAGCTTATTGGCATTAGAGCAGAACAGGGGTAAATAATTGGTTTTATACGAATACCCCAGATTAGTTTTAGGATACTCGAATTGAAATGCGTGAAGAAAATCAGTGCAGTTATTATCAAACCGTTTGGAATTAGCCGTATAAAAAGAATCACCAAACTGCGTGGATAATCTGGATAGAAATTTATATTTATAGGCTAAAGAGGATGGCGGTATATCAATAGAGGTAGGCATAATTAAAGGTATAGTTTTTTTAGAAGTGGGAATTTGACGGTGAACGTCTACGAGGTTGGATTACTTTCTTTCGCTGTTAGGAGGGACTACTTCAGGAATAATGAGAGTAATTTTCAGCTAGTGATCGGACAGTCTCCTAGTGATGAAAGGTATTTTTTTACGCTGCATAAAAGCCCAAATGGCAAGATGAACACCTCCAATCAAGAGTATATAGGCTTCATAAAAACGAAACATTACGGCTCCAGCCTGCGCCTTAGGTGGTTCAACCCCTAATTGTATTAACAACTCAGCAGAAGAGGCTTCTGAAATACCTATTCCCGCAGGTATCAGGCTAAAAATATTCACAATGGTAATCATCCCTAGAAGTCCACTTGCCTGTGGGTAACTGACATCCACAGAAATACTAAGTAAACAAATCATCCATCCTAATGCCAAGATTGCCCAGCTAAGTATCGTTAAAGAAAGTGCTGAAAAAAAGTAGAAAGAATGATGTAGTAAGGTCTGTATTTGCTCTAAAAATAAAGCTAAATGTTTAGAAGATGGGAGGTAAGCAATAAGTACCTTTCCCAATAGGACAAGTAATACACATAGTATAATGATTGCAATAAGAACTAAGGGGATGATTTTTATTGGAAGCTCTGCGGGAAAGAGTACAAAAAGGAAAACTAATCCCAGTAAAAGTAAAATAATGCTATCCAATGCTTTTTCCAAGGCAAAAGTAGTATATCCAGGCACCCTGTCAATAATACCTTCTCGCTTAAGTAATTCGATTTTTAGAATCTCCCCCGACATAAGCGGGGTTAGTAGGGCAATACTCATTGATAATGCCGAAGATATATAAATATGCCGAAAACTGATTGTTATACCAAGGCTTTGTAATAGGAGTTTCCAACGTAATGCGCGTAATAGCCAAAAGACTAAAATAGTTATTGCTGTGCCAATAAAGAATAATGTGATCTGCATCGTTGCTAGAACAGCAAGTAATTCCATCCACTCATAAGTACTAAAAATATACCCTGCGCAAAAACAAAATAAAGAAATAGCAAAAGTGCCGCTAAGTAAACGACGAATATTGATTTTTTTCATTCTGCTTTGATCGCTATTTGATCTATTAATTGTTGTATACGTTGCTCTAGCTCAGAAAGGTTTTTAGCGACAATAAGCGCCTCGCCAATACGCTCACGTCCATTACAAAAAGGATTGACCTGACTTCCCTTTGAATAATCAATTTTTATATAGTTAACCCAGTTTTGAGAGGATGCCCAGTCTACACCTTCTTTGCTGTAATCAAGGCAACCAGCCTGCGTGACACCAAATAAAATAACCGCAGAAGCAGTCGTAGTTCGTGGTACGGGTATTGGAATCGTTTCCTGCCCAACTGCTTGTTGCACATTGTATTTCACAAAATCAAAACCCAAGGTTATATTGACAAGGCGGGAAATACCATTCCCCCCCATGCGAGGACTTACTTCTAGTAAATAAATACCCTCAGAATTTGCAATAAAATCACAATCAAATGGACTATTGCTGATACCTAAGTCATTAAAGATATTTTCTAGAATACCAATAAGCTCCTTCTGTGTTTGAAGCGAAAACTGTGAAGGTGTTATATGCCCCTGAGTAACAACATAAGGAGGTTTAGCCGTTATGCGATCAGTAATTAGATGGCTGATAATGACACCATCCTTCAGTATTCCTTCGCAGGTACCCTGTTGTCCCTCAATAAAGCGCTCAATAATACATTTATTTGATGGGCTAAATTTAAAGCTCTCAGATAAATAATGCCTAAGATCTGCCTGTGAAGTCAGAATAAACACTCCTTTACTACCAGAAGAGCATTCTGGTTTTATTATCCACTTGCCCTTAGGAAGAGAAGGAGGCAAAGAAAGCGCGCTATCACCAATAATAAAATAGTCAGGACAAAGAAGTTTTTGTTTTTTTAATAAGTTGCGAAAGGAAGATTTATTAATTAGTTGTAGGCAATCAGGCCAAGTAGGTCCTTGTAGCTGGCATTGATTAGCAATATAGGCAGCCGTTGGCACGCCCACATCCGTACAAGCAGCAATAACCCCATCAATGAGCTCTTTGCGAGCAATATCCAGCACGCCCTCTAAATCGGTAATATCCACATTATAAGCTTTATCAGCTAGTTGATGCCCAGGGTTATCAGGCAAATTATCGGTTGTGATAACACGATAGCCCAGTTGTTTCGCCGCGAGGATAGTATTGAGCTGGTAAAGAGAAGCTCCTAAAACCAATAGGGTTATTTTATTCATGTGTTTTAATTGATTAATACCTTCACCATTTTTGAGAGTGGAAAAACATCAAGGTGTCAGGCACTTGTATAGGTAAATAGTAAGTTAGCCCAATAACTCGTGAGGATAAATATCCAAGAGCAAGGTGATAGCAGGGCTGCGGCAAAATTCTTTAAAGCAGTTATTGGAAATTTGGATCTCGATATTTTAAATGTAGGCTACTAAAACCAACCACAATTTGTAGAGTCAATTCCACAAGCTACACCGACCCTACGATTAATAAAAGTGTAAACTACTTTTAGCACAGATGAAAGATACCAAAAAAAGCATCCCTATTTTCTAATTGGTACTTATACTATAGATTTTTCCTTATTCCCATGCTCCTGCGCGGGAATGCATATGTTGTTGCTATTGCTCGTACTATTTCAGATGCCAAAGTACTTGGATAAACTATCCAAATCATCAGCACTATAAGCGTTGAAATTTGTACTTCGTAGAATGCTCGATATGCATTCCCACGCTGGAGCGATGGGAACGAGGGTGAGGGTGCATAAATATACTTTAATAGTTTTTAACTGCGTAACATCAGTTAAGTACCCGCACAAAATTAATCTAACAATTTAGCCCCTGTTTTCTGATCTTCTTCGTTATTGCTTTGGTCACATAGCCCACTATGCTCCCATCGCAATGTCTTGAATATCAAAAAACAGGAAACTAAATTTTGTTAAATTAATTGTGTTTGGGTGCTTATTTATCTGAAAAACTATACAAGTATTCGTGGTCTCGCATTAAAAACAAAGGATTTAGATTATGGAGTTAGACGAAATACCCTTTAATAAACCTTATATGGCAGGCAAAGAGCTATCCTATATTGCAGAAGCACATAATAATGGCATGTTGGCAGGAGATGGTTCTTTTACTCGACTATGCCATCAATGGCTTGAGAAAAATACAGGGTGCAAGCGGGCGCTATTAACACATTCTTGTACTGCTGCTCTGGAAATGTCGGCTCTGCTGTTAGATATTCAGCCTAACGATGAAATCATTATGCCATCTTATACCTTTGTTTCAACCGCCAATGCGTTTGTCTTGCGCGGTGCTGTACCTATCTTTGTTGATATTCGAGCAGACACCTTAAATATAGATGAGCATTTAATAGAAGCTGCCATAACATCAAGAACAAAAGCAATTGTTCCTGTTCATTATGCAGGTGTTGCCTGTGAGATGGATAGCATAATGGCTATTGCAAAACACTATGGACTGGCTGTTATTGAAGATGCGGCACAAGGAGTTATGTCAAGCTATAAGGGCAAAGCATTAGGAAGTATTGGTTCTTTAGGTGCTTATAGCTTCCATGAAACCAAAAATATCATTTCAGGTGAAGGAGGCGCATTGCTAGTCAATGACCCCGCATTAGAAAGGCGTGCTGAGATTATTCGAGAAAAAGGCACAGATCGTAGTTCTTTTTTTCGTCAGGAAGTAGAGGTTTATACTTGGCAGGATATTGGATCATCCTATCTTCCAGGTGAATTAATCGCAGCCTTTCTTTGGGCTCAATTTGAACAAGCACAGCATATTACACACAAGCGACGTGATAGTTGGACTTATTACCACAATACACTTGAGTCGTTAGAAACAAAAGGCTTACTTAGGAGACCTGTCATTTTAAAGGATTGCCAACATAATGCGCATATGTATTATATTATACTTTCTGTAGGGATTAGTCGTAAACGTGTCTTGGATCAACTTAGAGAAAGAGGGGTGAATGCAGTCTTTCATTATATTCCTCTTCACGCATCGCCAGCAGGAAGGCATTATGGTCGCACCTCTCAGTCACTAATAGTCACTAATGAACAATCAGAACGCTTAATTCGTCTGCCATTATGGATTGGAATATCAAAACAGCAACAAGATTATATTGTTGAATCGTTAGCGCAGATCATATGGAAACTCAGGTAAGGCTACTTTTCTACTGGGTGAAGGATGTCTTTCTTTAAATGAAAAACGATAGTGGTGTAATGGCAAGCCATACCAACTAATCCTCCCAGACGTTAGAAAAACTATTTATCACCAGTAATCTATTATATGATTGCGCGATGAAACGACCCCTATTGCAAATTCTTTTTTCGCTCCCTCGTTGGCAAAAGCGTGCAATTTTGATGATTGCCGACTTTTTTCTTATTCCATTGGCTCTTTGGGCAAGTTTTGCTTTGCGCCTTAGTAGCTGGAATCCTGACTTGAATGACGGAATATGGTTGCTATTGATTGCGCCGTTAGTGAGTATCCCCGTTTTTATTTATCTGGGGCTTTACCGCGCAGTGATTCGATTTATGAGTAATCATGCGCTAACGGTTGTGTTAATAGGGGTTAGTGTTTCAACAGCGACTATTGTCGTAATAACCTTGTTTGCAAAGCTAGAGGGGATTCCTAGATCGGTTTTTATTATTTACTTTGGGGTGGCTTTTCTTTTTATTGGCGGCAGTCGGTACCTGATTCATCGATATTATCACGCAGTACATAATAATAGGCAGTGTCCTCAGGTTGCAATTTATGGTGCAGGTATGGCAGGTGTCCAGTTAGCGCGGGCGTTAGTCAATAATATTGATTTTCGTCCCGTTTTATTTCTGGACGATAATACAACGCTACACAAATCATTTATCTCTGGGCTAAAGGTTTATTCTCCTGATGAAATTTCCACTCTAATTGAGCGTTATCAAATAAAAGAAATTTTGATCTCGATGCCTTCTTTGTCTATTTCGCGGCGCAAGGATATTATTAATAGATTAGAACATTTCCCCGTTCATATTCGCACGGTCCCAGATCTGGTTGAGCTAAATTCTGGTCAGAGCAAACTGGAAGAAATACGTGAAATAGAGATTGGAGATTTACTAGGGCGTGCGCCCGTTACACCCGATCCTGTACTATTAGCACATTGTATTCGTGGTAAAAACATTATGGTAACGGGAGCGGGGGGGTCTATTGGTTCAGAATTGTGTCGACAAATTGTTCGTGCCCAACCTAAACGATTGGTTCTTTTTGAGCGTTCTGAGTATAATTTGTATAAGCTTGAGCAGGAATTATTAGAGTTTATTAAGCAGTTGCATGTTTCTTGCGAGCTAATTGCTTTGCTGGGTTCTATTATCAATGTGAAAAGGGTGAGTTCTGTTTTAAATAAATTTAAGGTACATACACTTTATCATGCTGCTGCGTATAAACATGTGCCTTTAGTTGAGCATAACCCCGTGGAAGGTATAGAGAATAATGTATTGGGAACATTTTTAACTGCGAAGGCGGCATTAGAGGCTGAACTTGACTATTTTGTTTTTATCTCAACGGATAAAGCGGTTCGTCCTACGAATGTAATGGGAGCCAGTAAGCGTCTTGCGGAGTTGGGTATACAGGCTATTGCTCAGCGTTCTAAAAAAACACGGTTTTGTATGGTCAGGTTTGGCAATGTTTTAGGCTCGTCGGGGTCGGTGGTTCCTTTGTTTAGAAAGCAGATTCACGCAGGTGGCCCCGTAACGGTGACGCATCGAGATATGATACGTTATTTTATGACAATACCTGAAGCTGCACAGCTGGTCATACAAGCGGGAGCCATGTCAAAAGGCGGTGAAGTTTTTCTTCTTGATATGGGAGAACCAGTAAAAATACTTGATCTTGCAACCCAAATGATTCATTTAACAGGGTTGACGGTTAAAGATAAAGCCAAGCCAGATGGTGATATTGTGATTGAGTTTACAGGGCTTCGACCTGGTGAAAAACTGTATGAAGAGCTGTTAATAGATGCTGAGGCTCAAAAAACATCCCATCCCCGTGTCTTTCAAGCAAATGAGAAAAAATTGGATTGGGATGTCTATCAGCAGATAACTAATGAATTGCGTCAGGCTTGTGAGCAGCAGAATAAAAAAGCAATTTATGCTATTTTATCCGAATAT
This sequence comes from Leucothrix mucor, assembly GCA_011322515.1. Classification (GTDB taxonomy): domain Bacteria; phylum Pseudomonadota; class Gammaproteobacteria; order Thiotrichales; family Thiotrichaceae; genus JAGLBW01. The sequence continues at coordinate 7,280 of DRMS01000198.1, read as the reverse complement.
GTTAGTGGATATAAACAGGCAGGATGAGCTAAGAAGCTACTAAAATTTAAGGTGGGAAAGCTTAATGGTCGGAACAGTTTATTGAGCATCTCAAAATAATGCCACCCAATATTTTTGCTTTGTCAAGTGACCTAGCTTGTGTATCTAAAATATAAACTACAGGAAAACAATGAACGAAAATTTATCAGTACAACACACTCAAATTGCAAATGAGAGAGGGGTAAGTCTATATGATATTTTGTTGGTGCTTTATCGACAGAGAAAATTGATAACAATTGTGACGCTGATATGTTTATTTCTTGCTGTTCTGCTAGCATTACTTCTCACACCCGTTTATCAAGCCAAAGTATCCTTTTTACCTCCATCAGGCAAAGATGTTGCTGCACTAAATATCTCCGACCTATCTAATTCTAAAGACCCTAAAGATTCTATTATTTATGAAATAGATCAAGAACAGCTTTATCACCAGTTTGAAACTCAGTTAAATTCAGTGGGGCTTAGAAAAGTTATTTTTGATGAAATGAATCTCAAAGATGAATTTCCTTCTGTAAAAAATACGGATGAGGCATTTTATAAATATTTTAAGGATTACTATATCGTCAAGCCAAAAGCTAGTCGTCAAGATGATAAGTTGCGATCTATTCAGGTGGTGTTGAATGGAGAGAAACCAAAGCAAATAGCTAACGTATTGAATAAAATCGTCTATTCAGCTAGCAAAAAAACCATTGAAGATGTTGTTTTCGCAATAAAAGAAATAATTAATAATAAAGTGGATCTACTGAATAATAATATTGCTGCTTTGCGGATGGGGTATATTAATAGAACGAATGATACAATAGTGCAACTTACAGAAGCAGATAAAATCGAAAGAAATATTATCAATGATAAAATTAGGGCATTAAAACATGCAGCAAAATTACAGTTGCAAGATAAAATAAAGCGTTTGGAGGAAGCGGAGGCAATAGCGGGCGAGATTGGGCTTGAAGAACAGTATGTGTCAAATAGCTCCAATCTGGATGTTGATGTCGTTAATTTGTTTGCAAACAATTCTAGAAATAAACAAAAAAAATCACATTATTTCAGAGATGACCCCAACCCTCTTTATTATCGTGGGAGGAAAGCTTTGAGGGCAGAAATTAAAGAGCTTAAGAGTAGGACGCTGGATGATCCTTTTATTCCAGAACTTAGATTACTAGAACAGGAGTTAATAGTTCTTAAGCAGAACCAGAGAGTTAATGCCATGTCGGAACGTAAGAATAATGATGCCTTTATTAAGGGATTACGAGATAAGGAGCTGGAGTTAGCTTACTTGAACTCTATTCATATTGATACCAGTAAAATAAAAGCGGTAATTATTGATCAGTTGGCGTATCCACCTAATGAAAGATTGAAACCCAAGCGATCTTTGATTGTTGTATTAGGAGGAATTTTCGGTTTTATGCTGGGGATTCTTGTTGCCTTTATGCGTAATTATTTGCGCGAACATCCAGTGATTGCAAATGCATAAATCCTGTGACTATCAATTTAGGAGGCCTAAAGTAATAAACCCACCCATATTGCGCAGAAATTATGCTTTTGGTTGGATTATCTCAAAAGGCGCATAGCAACGTTACGCAACGATTGAGATGGTTCAGGCAGGCGCGAAAAAACAAGTAAGATGGGTAGGTTTGTTGCTTTGAACCTCCTCTAATTTTGGGACATTATCCCATGCACACTTCCAAGGAAAGGTTTTATTTGATCAAATAACGCCCATAATTATTTTATTTTTGGCGATTTAACTATCAAAAATAATTTAAATGAGGAGAAATAATTGTAGTAAAAATAATACGTTTGTGGTTTTTAATGTAATTTTAGTGTTTTTTGCAACAAAAAAAACTATTTTTGTTCAGCGATTGTACTATACTTGTACGTATAATATTTTTTTCGGCGCCCCCTTTTTTTGTCGAATCTTAAAACACTCAAGGACAGAGAGCGTAGACATGACCTTACAATTATTTAGTAATTTTTCTCTTAGATGCAGAGCCCATTTTTTATTATCTATTGCTATTTTAGGTGGTGCTTTCTTTATCGATACCGCGATGGCTGCAGGTGGTTCCACCCCCATACAAGGACTTGATAATACGAAGCCAGTTGTGCAAAAAGCAGTAGCGCCTATTCAAAGTATCACTGCAACCCCAACAGCAGAATGCCCACTTAATAGTGGTGGACCATCACTATTAGGCACAACATGGCGTCTAGATTCTCTTTATGGAAATAAAGTGCCTAAAGAGCTTCAAATAGATATGCGCGTTAGTACAACATCACTAACAGGTATCGGTGGTTGTAATAAGTATTCAGCTAATTTTAAACAGGTTGGATACACTGGTTTTAGTGTGAAATCAGTCAATAGAACCAAGAAAAAGTGCAAAGTGATTGTTCCTTATAAAACAGCAAAATCAATTAATGTTGGCAGTTGGGAAGGAAGCTTTCTTAGAACACTGGGGCGCATGGGTAGTGTGCGTCAGATCACGGCAACTAAATTATACTTCTTTAACCGTAACGGTCAAATTGGGCTGAAGCTCCATAAAATTGAACATAAAGCTACAGGAAAATAAACGCGTCAATAGCTTAGATGAGGTTTTTCATAGGCAAGGCTTAGAGGGGCGCAGACTAAGGGTTCATTTCTTGCCCCCCCTAACACATATGGTTACCCACAAGTATGATCACTGATTTTGTAAGTACTTGTTTCACTGTCCTTAGTGCTAAAAAACAAAGACATTTTTCTTTTTTAAGAGCCTTATATAGTGAGCTTCACAGACTTATGGGTAACGATATGCCCCTAACAGGGAAAGAAAGTAATCTTCTTGTACCCTAGGGCTATCCAACACTAAAAATCATGCTAAATCATACCGTTAGAATATCGTATTGAAATTTCATATTTTATGACGATATCACAAAGCTGTTTTTCTGGGTAAATATTAATATGTTTTTTAACTTATTGATTTAGTTATTTATAAATAGTATTTAACAGCCCTATCCTCTTTGGAGCTCTATAATTTTTTATTTTAATAACTTCCAAAGGGGTGCGATTCAAACTGCGAGGATTTATAAAAATCTCATTTTTTGAGCGATATATTCAATGAGTTGCCAACCAATATTTTGCTAAATTTTAGATTATTTTTGATTTCCTCGCAGTTTGAATCGCACCCCTTCCAAAGTCAATCTTGTTGAAGCTAATACAAAACCTTTCTAGTTTGAAAAAATGGGAGTTTAATATCTGAACATCTATGTTCACACATTTATTTCCTTGGGGTAGCTTAACGACAAATAAAAAACGGTACAGTTTCTAGTATTGATGTGAACGACAAAACTAATCCCACTACGCCAATGCATGAGAAGAGCAAGAATCCAACTATTCTAAAGCCTAATCAACAGAAGCTGTTATCATTATTTTTGTGGCTCAAAAGCTTATTTCTGTTGCTTTAATACTACGAAAATTTATTTAATCGCTAGTTATACTACAAGGTAGCAGAGGATAAGCTTTTTCAATATTTTTACTGGATGAATTTCCATTCTAGCTTAGGTCTTGCAAATGTCCATCTACTTAGCGATCTAACCACCACAAAAATGTTTTACTGCAATGGAGAGTGATAATGTCAGCAACACATGTCCATGTTGATGGTATAGTTTTAATAGTCTTCCTCCTCTTAGCCTCGCTTTTTTCTCTTCTGGGGGCTTCAGTTTATATTCTGCACAATGATATTGAAGTTATGCTGACAGAAAACGTAATGGAGCTGTTTGATGCAGAAAAGTGGCAATATGGTGTTGTTTTTAGTGGCAGAGATGGTGTCATTTCAGGAAGTGTGAAGAATGAGGCGACAAAAAAGGACGTGATATCTGTTGCCAAAAGTGTAGAAGGGGTTCGTTCCATTGAGAGCAAGTTGGAAATTATTAGCATTCCAATTGATAACATTAAGGGAAAGAATTTAGATGACACATCGGGGCTAGCAGAGATAACAGATAATACATCAATGGCGGAGTCCTTGGATGACATAATTGCGGACTCTATACCAAAATCTACAACTATTGATCCAGATATTAATGATCATAAAGTACTCAGCGGTAAAGAAGAGCACGCAGATAATCTTACAGATATGACGGAAAAGCTTATAATTGAAGAGCTTGTTATTCAATATAAATCAGAAGAAACCGAACTCTCCTCAGCGAATGAGGTGTTTTTGAGTGTATTTGTTAGAAAACTAAAGAATGATCCATTGCTATTTATTGAAATGTCTTCCTTCCATGCGAAGTCCACAGTAGCGATTAAGCGCACTAAGAATATTAAAAATTATTTTATTAATAATGGCGTTGATAAAAAGTATTTTGATGTCCTTTGGCATGATTCAGAAACACAGAATAAAGTGCAGCTAAAACTGTTTAAAAATGAATAACCTACAGATATTATAGTTATTTTTTATACGCTTTATATATAACTTATGATACTGTCACCGTATATGAGCTAAACTAATAATCATTTTGCAATGGAATGCAAAGCCCCTATAAATTTAAACTATATCACGGAGCAACCTATGAAAGGCTTCCATTTTGGAAAAATATCATTATCAATCGTTATTTCAACTGTTATTTTTATAGGCTCTCCGCTAGTCGCTAAAAATGAAGCTAAAGGAAAACTAGCGACCATTTCCAACCAAGTTGGTAAAGGGCAGTGGACAATTGTTGAGGCTTGGCATCATAAATGTAAAATATGTATGAGCAGTATGCCTGCAATGGTAAAGTCTATTGGTACTTATCCGAATACTAAAGTTATTGGAGTGTCATTAGACGGGAATGTACGAATTGCTCAGAACGTTATTAAACAGTATCGCATTAATTTCCCAACGTTAATGTCTAATGTTAAAGAATTCGATGCTTATGTTAAAAAAGTAGCCAAAAGAAAACTTACAGGCGTACCAACTTTTCTTATTTTTTCCCCTCAAGGTCAGCTTGTTGCCTATCAGTCAGGAAAAATAACACCACTGCAATTAAGAAATTTCATTAGCAAACAGTCGCGTTAAAAATATCCAATTTATTTAAGCTTTCCTCTATTATATGGACATTCATTTATTAAATTTCCGCACCCTTCGACTCAGCTCAGGGAGCTGTACTCTGAGCGGAGTCGAAGGGTGCAATTATTTATGTGAAAAACTATAGTATTGTATGCAATGTCTAGGCAGCAGAGTCTTCGGGATATTATTAACAATAAATTTAATAAATGAACATTTATATCAGGAATATTCTACCAATCGTATGGAGTAATGACTTATCTATGAGTGTCAGGAATCTTGGTACCTATTGCTGTATTATCATCCGTCAAACGAAGAAAGTGATCTGTAATTTAGCAAAAAACAGATGAAACTGTTTGATTAATACGCACTTGTGGAGCGCATAGCTATCTATTTTGGAGTATACTAATCGTGCGGTCTTGAAAACTATCTTAATCCCCCTATTATATTAATCGATAACAGATTAATAGTTTTTTTGGTTCAGGCTATTTACTCTGAGTCTTTAATAAGTGGATTTGTAAAATCGATTGCAGATTTAGCGGATAGTTATCAATTAAGGAAGTTCAAAGCAACAACCCTATCTTACTTGCTTTTTTGCTCCTCCCTGCATTATTTCAATCGTTGTATAGCTCTGCTATGCGCCTCTTGAGATGATTCAAGCAGAAGCAAAAGGGCAAGTAAGATGGGTAAAATCATTGTTTTAAACTTCCTAAGAACAATTTGTCATCTGAATACAGGTGTAATACCCAACAAAGGAGATAAACTATGGGACTATTTGATTTTGCCAAAAATTTCGGAAATAAAATATTTGGTAGTGATGATGATGCTGAAGTAGCAAGCCAAAAATTACAAGCGCATATCGAAGAAGATAACCCAGGCGTAAATGATTTACAAATTTCTGTTGACGATGGTGTTGCTACCATTAGTGGTGAAGCAGATTCGCCGAGTGCTTATGAAAAAGCGGTGCTGATGGCGGGTAATGCGCTTGGTGTGGAGTCTGTTGAGGCGGGTGGTTTATCATCTCCTGAGCAAACTATTGAGGTTAATTACTACGAAATTCAAAAAGGCGACAGCCTGTGGAAAATTGCAGATAAATTTTATGGCGATGGTAGCAAATATAAGGCTATCTTCGAAGAAAATCGTGAGGTTATTAAAGATCCTGATAAGATTTTCCCAGGGCAGAAAATTCGCATTCCAATGAGCTAATCTGACAACTCTACGAGTATTAGGAAGGGGTGTGATTCAAGTAATGAATCTACGCATAGTCTCTCTACGCAACGATTGAGATGATTCAAACAGAGACAAAAGGGCAAGTAAGATGGGTAGAATCATTGCTTGGAACTTCCTTAACACTTGCAGAATTTAGTAATATTTCAAACGCAAATTATAAACAAAATAGGTAAATATTTATGGATATGAGTGATTTAATCAAGATGGGCGCAACAATGTTCATTAAGAGTAAAATGAGTGGTGATAACGGTAGTGGGCTTGATCTTGGTAGTCTAACTTCTGCTCTTTCTGGCTTAACAGGTGGTGGTAATAGTGGCGGTGGACTTGATATAGGTTCTATCCTTGGTAATATGCAATCAGGTGGCATGGCAAGTATGGCTGCTTCATGGTTGGGTGATGGCGATAATGAAGCGGTGTCAAGTAGTCAAATAACTGATATTTTTGGTCAAGATAAAATTTCTGATTTCGCCTCTAAGCTTGGCTTGAGTGAAGATGAAGCCGTTGGCGGATTACGTGACGCGCTTCCTGGAATGGTTGATAAGGCTAGTAGTGGTGGGTCTATCCTAGACTCTATCGGCGGAATTGAAGGTGCTCTAGGCATGGCTAGCAAAATGTTTGGTCGTTAAAACTAAGCTCTTCGTTAGTTTTTAAAAAGCCACCTTTATAGGTGGCTTTTTTGTGGTGATACTATGGATAATTTAAGTTTTAATACAATTTTCAATCTCTTTTTTGCAGTTGCTGCATTTGCAACCGTATTGTTAATTGGCTATATCAGAAAAATATTAAAACAACGTAATACCCTTTTTGAGAATGCTAAAACTACAACAGGCACCGTACTTTCAGTCACCCATAAACAAAGCCTAAGTTTGCCTATTATCGAGTATAAAAATAATGGCAAAACCATTCAGTTTACCTCAGCAGTCACCGCTAAAACGATTAAAGAAGGGCAAACCATTGAACTACAAATAGCAGCAGATGGTACTGCACGTATAAAAGCACCTGTAAGTC
>DRMS01000197.1 GCA_011322515.1 Leucothrix mucor | reverse complement strand
TTTACGACTTAAATTAAATGTTTTTTTGTTTTTATCCTCATCCTCCATAGATAAATTTGAATTACTAACAGCAGTAGGCATCATAACAACAGAATTAAGATTACTCTGTGTGTGTTTTTCGGCATAACTGCATAAGGGAATAGTGCTCAAAGTCAACAACAGAGCAGAGCCTAAAAGACCCCACTCTTTGCTGCTTCTATTGTGAATAGAAGGCATCATTATTTAATAGCTCGCTTTATTAAGTACCCAAACAAAATTAATTTAACAAAATTTAGTGTCCTGTTTTTTGATATTCAAGGCATTGCGACGGGAGCATAGTGGGCTATGTGACCAAAGCAATAACGAAGAAGATCAGAAAACAGGGGCTAAATGGTTAGATTAATTTTGCGCGGGTACTTAACTATTGATTTCACTGTATCACCTGTTTGTATATCAACAGGCGTACCATCGGGGTTACCAAAAAGTCTAGTGAGATCATTTTGGACATCCATCACTGCATTAAGGCTAGCTGGTTCACTCTCCATGCTTTGCAGTGCTAAATTTGTAACAACAGAGGTTTGTGGTGTTGTATTCCCTCCCGAGTGACCGCTAGAGCTAAAACATCCCGTTAATAGCAACGACATTGTGACAGCAGTTAGCAGACTATTTTTATTGAATATTATATTCATTACTTTAATCTCCTAATAATTATTTTGACCCTGAAACAGGTGTAGTGAGATAAGGGAATACATCGTCAAACTGAGCTGCATTCTGTAATGCGCCATCGGTATAGGCTAAGTCACCATTAGGGGCATCTTCAGGCGTACATAAACCAAGGTTTAAATGACAAAGTGCTCCCATTGAAACGCGCAAAGCCACATCCACAGTATCATCACCAGGACGACGACCATTTGGAAAACCCGCATTATCTCCCGCTGCTACACCTAAGTTATTTTGTGATGCTTTGGGTGTGGGTGCTATGGTGGTGTTCAAACGTTGCATTTCGCTAACCGAACCATTTGCATTTACCCCTGCAAGACCTGTTAAAAAAGCCGCTACAAGATCTGGACGATTTTTTACAGTGGGTGCTTTTACGCCAAATAAAACTTCAAGCAATGCAGGCAAGGTTGGGTTTGTTACATAATCTGCAAACTGCGCATCATCCTTTGGTTCACTGGCATTAAATAGATTTTTATCAGGTAATCCTATGACCACCTCATTCACTAACGGCATACCTAAACGCGATACTTGCGTCCATGCTCCACCACTAATAGCAGGTTGTTCAAAGGTCGGGCTAGGATCGAGAATACGCACTTGAGGTAAACTTGCTGATGTCCAACCGCCAATAATGCCATTAGTGTTGCCACCTGTTAGGCAAGCGATAGGCACTTCTAACGCCAAACTGGTAATGTTTTTATTAGCCAGCGTATTCGTGTCACCATCAACTTCCCCTAAAGGATTGGTATTCACTAGGTCAAAAATATCACCCAAATTAACCGCAAACGATTCTTTACGTTGCCCCACAAAAACACGACCATCTTGAGCACCTGAGGGACAAGCAGATAACGTCACATTACTAATAAAACTCTTTGCATAGTCCGCATAAGACTGAACACCAAAGGTCTTATCACCAACATTATCGTAGGGTTTTGCAAAACTAAAGGAGTTGTTACTCGCGTTAATTACTTTCGTTTTTTTACCTGTACGACGATCCCCATTTACCATCGTAATACTGTAAGTTTCTTTAAAATTTAATGCGCTAGAATCCGTTGATGTGACACCGCCAACATTCTTTAGCGGTACAGCAATGTTTTTACCATTAATACCTAAAGAAATACCCGCACCTCCATCACCCAGCATATTATTAAAGTTAAACTGGAAGGATATATCCTCTACTGCGTCACCATTATTATCGATATGAAATTCATATAATGCGTCAGGTGACATACTGAAATAGTTAGGCCCACCGTAGGCATCTTGTA
>DRMS01000196.1 GCA_011322515.1 Leucothrix mucor | reverse complement strand
TTATTGATCCATAATGATCTCTGTCATGGTTGCACGCTGTGTTATGAAAAATTGCAATGCCCCGCGATTATTCAAGCGGCGGATAAAAAATTACAGATTGATTTAAGCCGTTGCCGTCGTTGCACTGCTTGCTTAGATGTTTGTCCAAATAATGCTATTGAGGTCATTGAGTCTAATGTCCAAAACCTTTAATTTGCTACTAGCGGGTATTGGTGGACAGGGGATTAATAGTCTTGCCAAGGTGTTAGCAGAATTTATTATGCTCTCTGGATACCAATGTCAGTTCACGATTCACAAAGGGGGCGCGCAATCATTGGGTTCTGTCTATGCGGAATTTAGAATCAGTAAAGACACATTATGCGTATTAGGGCAAGGTATTCCTAATGGTCAATTGGATAGTTTAATTGCACTTGAGCCATGGGAGGCGTTGCGCCATCTACCCCTCGTCCATTGTAATACATCACTATGGGTCGAAACGAAGGCGATGCCCTTCTTTATAGAACGATCAAATCAACAAACAATCAACTCACCGCAACAACAGCTAAATGCATTACCGTTGACGATACACTGGAAAGCATATCAAGCGATAGCACAGCAACAATCAGGTACGCATAAAATGGCTAATTATTATGCTGGGATTGATTGTATTACTTCTTTATCATGCGCCTTCACAGAAACTTCACCCCCCCTTGAAATGGCTGTTTTTGATACACTATTTTTTAGTCTGATCAAAAAAGCGAAGAGACAATAAAAATGCGACCCATCCCCCCTTTAAGCCGACCTGCGCAACACTGGATTCCCTTTAATGATCACCGCGCTGAATGTTGTTTATGTCCGCGTCATTGCCGTCCTAAAAATGGTCGTATGGGTTTTTGTGGCGTGCGTGGCACGGTAAAAGGAGAAATTCGTAGTTTTAACTATGGGCAATCATTGGCGGCGACAGAAGAAATAATTGAAACAGAGGCGGTCAATCATTTTAGCCCTAGCGCAAGAATTTTAAGCATGGGCAATGTGGGCTGTATGATGGCGTGTTCCTTTTGTCAAAACTGGGAAACATCGCAAATTCAGCATCTTGATTATAAAATGGTACGCCATTACACCCCAGAGCAATTGGTCGAAATGTGTCTGGAAAATGATATTCCGATTATTTCATGGACGTATAATGACCCCGTGGTATGGCATGAATTTGTTGTGGAAACCTCACTACTAGCGCAAAAAAATGGCATTAAGACGCTGTATAAATCAGCTTTCTATATCGAGGAAGCCCCTGTTAAGGAGCTGTTGGAGTGTATTGATATTTTTAGCCTGTCACTCAAATCCTTAAATGCAGAATTTTATCAAAAGCAGACTAAAGCCAAACTTCAACCCGTGCTGGATCGAATTAAACAGGTCGCCGATTCAGGTGCTTATTTAGAACTAAGCCAACTGGTTATTCCCGAATTAAATGATCAAGATGAGGATATTGAACAAACGATTGACTGGGTGATTGAAAATATAGGGGTGGATGTACCGTTGCACTTTGTTGCTTTTCATCCTGCCTATCAATACACCCATGTTGAGCGTACCGATATTGCCACTCTCAAACACGCACGCAAACTAGCGTTAGCAAAAGGAATGAAGCATATTTACCTAGGCAATACTTATGAGCCAGACTTAAATGATACTGCATGTCAATCCTGTGGAACGGTGTTAGTTAAGCGCTATGGTTTACATGCCACAGTACAAAACCTTGATAATAACGCGGGCTGCATTCAATGCGGTACTCCGTCCCCACTAATTGAACCGTTTACTACAAAATCATCACATAGTCAGGAAAAAAAGTTAGCAAAGCAACTACAAATTCACTGGACGGATGAAGTTCAAAGTGCGCATATTCTACAAACAAAAAGTGGGGGGCAAACCGATACGTTGTTAATCCATTCTTTGAATGATGATTATGCTGTCACAAAGACGTTATCACACGGGCTGGATCGCTTTATTGTCTCACGCCGTTCAGATAAGGAAACAGGAATTATCATTAGTTGGGATTCAGACTGTGACTATCAGCATTTAGAAGTATTAGATCGAGCGCATTATCCTGTTACCTTTTTATAATTAAAACCACTTTTTTTGATATTAGATGACCTCTCTATGAAGAATCAACACGCTGAAACGCAAGCACTCCACTTTCGCATCGACAATGCCAAAACGCACCCCGTTGCGACCCCTATCTACCAAAATAGCGCCTTTACTGCTGACTCAGCGTATTTTTATACCCGCAAAAGCAATCCTAATAG
>DRMS01000195.1 GCA_011322515.1 Leucothrix mucor | reverse complement strand
CTTCCAGCTTATGCGCAAAGCTGGCAACTGCATCAAGTCCAACCACTGCGCTAGAGCCTTTAATAGTGTGCGCAAGCCGTGCGGCAGATTGGTGAGTTTCCTTGTTACCGTCCCCTGCACTGATTGTTCTAATCAGTTTAGCAACCTCAATCACCTGATCAGGCGTTTCAAGATAGAAAGCTTCCAAAAGTTCAGGGTGTACATCATCATCTGGAGCGAGTCTATACGATGATTCATGCGTGTTTTTTTGCGCAGAAGCAGGTTTAGCTTTAGGTAAGATTACGAGCTGTTCGATTGAGTCATCTTGTGTAGTTGATTCAGCCTTATCTGTTGATAGTGAGTTAAGTAATTGCTGTAATATTTGCTTATCAATAGCAGACTTCCAGTTGCTATCAATTAAGGAGGCTTCTAATTCAGAGGATAATTCATCGTCTTGTTGTAATAATGTTGCTGCTAATAGCTCAATCCATGTGCTAAATAATCCTGTTTCGTGATTTTTTGCTAGCTGCTTGAAATCTGCTTTCAAAATCAGCACATTACTATGCGCCCAAGTGGTAACAGGCGTTAGTGCTTTGTAATCATATCGTTTTGCAATATTAACTAGGCGTGCAGATTCTACTTGAGTTGACTTAAAATACTGTTCTTTGTCAGCTTCTGTAGCGGTTGGAAGTTGACTAATATTTGCCAACTCCATTGCAACATCTTCCAGTTCTTCTGCTATAGCAGTTTTAGTTTCAGAGTCTAAATGCATTGCTATTATCCATTGTTCACAAGTTGTTTTGCACTATGATGGGAAGAATTCCCGTCTGTTTTTTGCACTATTTTATTAATGGGGTCTTTTTCTAGCTTAAATACATTAACCGACTGCACTAGTGTTTGCGTATTTTTTACCATGCCTTTGGTTAAGTCGCCTAAGGTGTCCATTTCATAGCCTGTCATTTGCGTTGCCTTAAGAATCTCAGAAGCACGAGTCTGGAGTTTATTACTGATTGCAACTTGTTCCTTAGAAGCCTGTGCAATCGACTCAACAGAATGCGTTAGTTTATTGGTCGCATTAAGAGTCAACTGCATTTGCTCTGAAGCTTCTTCTGCCAGCGAAGAGCCTGTCACAACTTGCTCGATGGTATTATCCATTGTGATCATAGTGGTGCGTGTTTCTTGTTGGATATTTTTGATCAAATTAGCGATTTGGTCGGTTGACTCGCGCGAGCTTTCTGCCAAGCGTTGGATTTCATCAGCGATAACGGAGAAGCCCTTACCCGCTTCCCCTGCTGATAATGCTTGCATACTGGCATTTAGCGCTAATACAGTGGTGCGTTCAGTAATGGTATTGATCAGATCAATGATACGGGTGATTTCCTGCGAGCGTTCACCAAGGCGCTTGATACGCTTTCCAGTTTCTTGAACTGACTCACTAATTTCCGCCATACTATCCACCGTCTTAGAAACGGATTGATAGGCATATTCAGTTGCCTGTGTGGTTGCATTAGCAATTTTATTGGCAGATAGCGACGATGCTGCGATTTGATCCAAGCGTTCAATAAGATAACTAACGGCTTCAGAGGTTTGCTCTGCCTCTACACGCTCCGACTCAGCTAATTCTTTAACTGCAGAGGTATGTTGGTCAACCGTTTGTGAGGTTGATTCAACCGTTAGCGCAATATTGCGAACCTTCTTCAAGACCTTGCTGGTGTCCATTGCTAGTTGATTAATCGCATCGGCCAATGGACCTGTTGCATCCTCGGTGACCGTTGCACGAACGGTAAGGTTTCTTTCACTTAGATCAGCAACAGATTCTAGCAAAGAAAATACAGATGTATTCAATACTTCATTTTCATTTTGGATATTAATTTCAGTCACATCTCTTTCATCAAGTAATTGATTTAGCGCTCCACCTAACTGTGCTAATTCATGATTTCCTGATATTCTTGTGCGTGCGTTTTTATTGCCTCTATTAAGCTCGTCAATGGTTGACGTTAATGCTTTTGCTTGCTTTGAGATAGATTTAAATACCAAATACCCCAACAAGGTTAAAATGAATAAATTGAGTCCTAATAAGGCGAGAAAAGTATAGGTATTGATGGTAGATTGCTGTAGTGATGTGTTAATTCTATTATTGATTATTATTGCATTTTTTCCCTGATACTTTTTTAGTGCGCCAACAATAGGGCTAAAATATTCATGCATTTCTTCACGAATAAACAAACCTAAATGCTCTTTATTTTCATCCTCTGCTATTTTAATAAGATCATCAAATGCAGCAAGAAACTTGGGCATTGCTCTGTTGATTACAGAAACCTGACGATCTGATCTAAAACGCTGATCAGCTGTATTTATTTTAAAATTCAGATGTTGCTTTACAAGCTTTTTTCGAGCTTCGCTAAAGATTTTACGACCATCACTCCAAGTAATTTTATTGGAGTTTATATTAAGCATGGGTTCTCTAACTTTTCCTAGTATGGTGATTAGCATTTGACCTGCTACGGAGGTTTGAGTTGAGCCATGCATAATCCCATTTAAGGTCTTTTTATTGTTATTTAGAGCGTTAAGCGCGATCAGCCCAAAGATGACGGTGAGAATAATCGGTAATAAAACCAGCAGACCCAAACGTGTTCGTAAATTTAGTTTTTCAAAGTTAAACATTTATAATTTCCACTTAGGAAGTTTTAAGTAATTAAGTTACCCGAGTTGTGTAGAATTTGTGTGTTTCAGCTTAATTTTTCTCAAAAGGCGCATAGTCATTCTATGCAACGATTGAGATGAATCAAGCAGGGGCAAAAGATAGTATCCCCCTCTTTTTTGAGTGCAAGCAAGGTGGGCAACTTAAATTGCTTGAAGTTTTCTCATTAATTGGTTTTCCATATGCTTGAGTAATTTGCAGCCTCCCATTCCCCCTGTTTGAGAGTCATTATATTGACAAGGTTTGAACCTTGATTATTTTTTTTAAAATCAAGGGGTAACTTTTTAATAGCAAACTGTGATCCTAATAAAGCCTGAGTGAAACTACGACGAGTTATCTCACCTTTAATTTTATTTAATCCATACAAAATCAACTTTCCAACGATAAAACCTTCCAATGAAACATAACCAAATTGATTTCCTAGTTTCTCTTTAGCTTCTATCACGAGTGGAATAGTACTATCAAGAAGGGGCACAACCTGCGTCATAATAACGTCATTTTTAACCTTGAACTTTATTAACTCATCTTTAAAATTTTCTGCACCTGTGAAAGATACAGCACTAAAAATCCACGGATCTTTTTTATAGCGGCTATAGGCAATAAATTCGCTAATGGACTTATAAGAACCAACGGTCACTATAATTTTACAACGTGTATTTTGTGATTTTTCCCAAGCTTTTAATGATTTATATCCAGGTCGGGCAAAGGTGCTATTACGTTTATAAACACCAACAGAACCAATATTATTACGCTTAGGGTTTTCTCCTGTCATGGCTTTTAGTTTTTTTAGTAATTTAATTGTGCCCTTGCTACCTTTAGTATTTTCAAGAGCTTTAATAATACCCGCGATACCCGCCATACCATATGCATCATTTTGCACGTAAGCACATACTTGATTAGCCTTTACGCCATTATCAAGAGCCGCTTTGATCACTTTAGCAGTCTCCTGAACATAACTAGCTCTGTAGTTAATGATCGAGCCTTTTCCAGGGCGTAATAAACCCGCACCTGTAAAGAAGCCAACGGCTGGAATATTGTGTTTAGCTAAAAGCGGTAAGGAAACTTTTGCCGTGGGAGTGCCGACATTACCTGCAAAGATAAACACTTTTTCTTTAATGAGTTTTTCCGTTGCCGCGATTGTCTGTTTGGGCGTGTAAGAATCATTACGTGCTATATAAGTTACGCTACGATTTTGTACTTTAGCATCTTTGAAAGCAGCCTCAATGCCCGCTTTCATATTAATACCCAGCCCCTTCGAATTGCCTTTTAAGGCAAGGACGCCGCCGATACGGATAGTTTCTGCAGTAATCCCATCTTCTGCATGGAGTAAAGCACCCGTTCCTAAACTGAAATATAATAAAAGCAATAAGCTAATCTTGGTAATTTTGTGTAGGCTCATTTAATTGTCCCCAGTAGATTGAGCGGGAGCTGAGTTGCTCTGCATTGCATTAAACAAAGCTGCGTGATCAGCGAATAGATAAGTGTAATTATTATGGGTTGAAAATGAAGTTATCCATTCAGGATAGTTTTTATTATTTGTTTTCTTGCCATCCATTAATGTATTTACATCATATTGATGCGGCGGGCTATCAACAGCCAGAGCTAGCGGAGGAAAGTCAGGATGTTCTAGTTTTAATAAGCGTCTTTTTTTACTGCTTAGCTTGGCATTTAAGAGAAAATGTAGATTCACAATGATAAGAATATCGCCACGTAAACTAGTTGTCCCTGAATACCATTTTGGTGCATTGGGTACGGGATAAATAATTGACTGTTCCAGTACCTCCATTTTTATTCCAGATTCAATAAAAATACGTGTGTCATTTATTTCATAGTAAAATAAATTATTTATTAGTTTATTTTGTCCGCTATTAGGCTGATGTGTTGGTGAATTACTTTGTGGCATTAGTCGTCTTTTAGTATGTGCTGGTTGTTATATAGATATTCAGAGATTAAATTTCCATTTTTTTCAAACTAGTCAATAAAGGTTTTGTATCAACCTCAATAAGGTTAGCTTTGGAAGTTATTTAAATGAAAAGCTATAGATTTAAGAAACCACTAAGAGGTTATTCGAGAGCTAAAAACCTACTACAAATCCCAATAACCTCATAATCTGAGTTGATTGAAATCGTTAAATAGCTCTGCTATTTGCCCCACTCAATAAACTCACCTTATAAGATTTCTGTGATTTTCGCTACGACCCAACTCTCCGACAGTCTCTTAGTAGGTTAAATACTTTGAAGTGCTTTAAGCAAATCATCATTAGTAAAAGGCTTAGTCACATAAGCACTAGCACCCAGTTTCTCAGCCCACATTTTATCCACAGGATTTGACTTGCTGGATATCATAATAACAGGAATATTCGTGGTCGTATCATTGCGTTTGATAGTGCGGCAAGCATGATAACCATCACCATTTTTCATAATGACATCTAATAAAATCACATCAGGTTGAATGGTTTCCGCAGTCGTTATTGCTTCATTTCCTGAATTTACCGCAGTAACATTGAGTTGAAGATCCTCTAGGAGCAAGGAGAGATATTTTCTATCAGTCGCAGAATCATCCGCGATCAGAACATTTTTTATCGATGAACTTAACAATTGAAATTCCCCTATTAATATGGTGTGTTCTTAATCAATATAGATGGGTTTGATGTCAGATGACATAAAAAACAGATAATAGGGGTTATCTTTTAGTAAAAAACACACAGTTTGGCTAATTTGTATTTTTTATGGACGAAATTAGCTTAAGTTTGTGATGTAGTCATTATATTTTGGAGTGAGTTGCTTGATGGTGAAGATAGTGGCTTCTCATAATTGTAGATAGTTTTATAAAGCAATAACTTAAAGTATTTTAAAAGTTCAGAAATGATTTCTTTTTAAGCATTTTTTATTTTTTCCAAACTAAAAAGGGCCTTGTATCAGCTTCAGAAAAATTGGCTTTGGAAATTATTTAATATGAAAAACTATAAAAGCTGTTAGGGTGTAACCCGTCTCCCGCTCTGACTTGGTAATGTTGTAAAAGAAAGTAGATTCTATGCTAAGGAACGTGCACGAAACAACTTCCCGATCTCTAACTTGCCTTTTTATCCCCGCTTGGATGATCTCATTCGTTGCGTAGAGTAACTCTGCGCCTCATGAGTTCATCCAATCTGAAATAAAAATTCTGCGTTAGAACGTCGGGATGTTATTTCGTGCACGTTCCTAACCAATTCTATTCCTGTGAGTGGATTAGAGCGGATAAATAGAGTTCTTGCGACCTTAAGCAAAGCTTTACTGGGAACAACAAGAACCTACTTCTGGAGTAACGTCTGAGCAATTGGTTGTGATTTAGACGAGTTGCACCCTATAGACATTCATTTATTAAATTTCCGCACCCTTCGACTCCGCTCAGGGAGCTGTACCCTGAGCGGAGTCGAAGGGTGCAATTATTTATGTGAAAACTATAGTCAAAGTTTACTTATTATGTCCGCTAATATGTGCATGAAGCGGTTTGGTGTTTTCAAACATTTTTATCTGCTCATCACTGGCTTTTGTTTGATGTTTTTCTTTCCACTCTTCAATGGTCATACCATAAACATAGTGTTGGGCTTCAGCATAGCTAATTTCTTCACCGCGCTCATTACCCGCATTCATATACCATTTACTTAGGCAGTTTCTGCAAAAACCTGCCAAATTCATAATATCAATATTTTGCGCATCGGTGCGACGTTGTAAATGTTCAACAAGTCCGCGAAAAGCAGCCGCTTCCATTTCTATCTGTGTTTGTTTATCCATAAGTTTATTTATAATTACAATTTATAGTTTTCATTTGAGGGAAATTAAGTTGTAGCACTCGTTTGGTATCGGTTGCGAGTTTCTTTTTACCTAATTTTTTAGCCGCGCAGATTTTTATTTTCAATGCTTCAATGACAGCAGGCGTACCTTGATGGTGCTGAATGGTATAGTCTGCACGATTAAATGCGGCTAAATAAGCGCTGCGCTTCATGTAATATTTGGCAATATTGACTTCCGATTGCCCTAACGCATTGGTTAGAAATTTCATGCGGTGAGTCGCATCTTTAACGTATTCACTATTGGGGTAGCGGGTTAATAATTTAGAAAAATCATGGAATGATTCTTTTTGACGCACATTATCGAGGTCAGAAAAACTACGTGGGAAAATTTTATCCATCAAGCCGCCACCGCGATTAAAATTAATTAATCCACGTAAATAAATGGCATAATCCATTTTGGGACTGCGAGGATACATACGTGTGTAACGGTCAATGGTATCTAATGCGGTATCAGCTTCATTATATTTATAATAAGCGTAGGCAGACTCAAGTAATGATTGTTGTGCAAAGCGTCCTAAAGGATAGCGCGCTTGTAATACTTCATATTTTTTAATAGCCACGGCATAATCACGCCCCTTTAACGCTGCTTGAGCATCTTGGAAGAGTTTATTAGCGGAGTAACCCTTTGTAGGATCAGGTTTTTCTTGCGAGGTGAGACTGGTACAGCCTGTTGATATTAACAGTAAGACAATGATTGTGAAATATGTCCATAGTTTCATAATATAACCTTTATAATTTGTATTGTTGTAGGTATTTTGCACAAGTATTCCCTATTTAAAAATGAAAAAGAGGCGCTAATTCTACAACAAATTAGGATATTATCCTACATCTGCAAATTTCTTGAGAGTAAATGAAAAGCTATGACTGACCAAACCCCTATTTTTTTCAATGTGCCCTATGAACGTGCTGGCTATCGTGTTGATCAAGTGGTTGCTGAGTTTTGTTCGCAGTATTCGCGTAGCCAATTGCAAAAGTGGATTAAGGCAGGCAATGTGCTTGTCGATGGACAACAGCGAAAATGCAAAGACAAGTTGGCGGGTGAGGAGGAGATTAGGGTAACACCTGTGTTGGTTGAACGTACAGATTCTTTGCCAGAGAATATTGCTCTGGATGTGGTGTTTGAAGATGATACCATCATGGTTATCAATAAACCTGCTGGGTTGGTGGTTCATCCTGGTGCTGGTAATACGCATGGCACTTTAATGAATGGCTTATTAGCGCATAATAAAAATCAGGCAAAATTACCCCGCGCAGGGATTGTGCATCGCCTTGATAAAGACACTACAGGGTTAATGATGGTGGCAAAAACACTGGAGGCGCATAATAGTTTGGTTGAGCAATTGCAACGACGGGATGTAAAGCGTGAATACTTGGCGCTGGTCTCAACAGAGGTTATTTCAGGGGCAACTATCGAAGCTAATATCGCGCGTAATCCATCGGATCGCAAGAAAATGATGGTTTGTAATGATGCGGTAGGCAAGCAAGCCATTACTCATTATCGGATTGAACAAAAAATGTATAAATTCACCTTGCTGAGAGTGCATTTAGAAACAGGTAGAACCCATCAAATACGCGTGCATTTAAGCTGGAAACGTATGCCTATTGTGGGTGATAGAACCTATGCAGGACGGTTAAAAGTCCCCGCAGGATTAGATGAAGAAATGCGTACTAAAGTACAAAAATTTAATCGTCAAGCACTACATGCAACACGGCTTACGGTCACACATCCAAAAACAGCTGAGCGCATATCATGGGAGGTTCCAATGCCAGTGGATATGCAAGAAATGGTTGATGCGCTCGCAAAATTAGCAATGAACTAATGAAAAATATCCCCTCTGAATGGCTACTTCCCAACTGGGATGCTCCCGATAATATCAACGCTGTAATGACTACTCGACAAGGTGGCTTTAGCCGTGCGCCTTTTGATTCTATGAATCTGGGTGATCATGTCGATGATGATTTACAAAGTGTTATAAAAAACAGAGAAAGTTTGAAGCAAAGACTTAATCTACCCAATGATCCGCTATGGTTGACGCAAGTGCATGGCGTAACCATTGCGAATGCAGATCAACAAGCTCAAAGTAAAGTGGAGGCGGATGCATCAGTAGCGCATCAATCAGGCTCAGTCTGTGCCGTTATGACGGCTGATTGTTTACCTGTATTATTTTGTAATCAACAAGGCACCGCAATAGCGGCAGCACATGCAGGTTGGCGTGGTCTTCATGCGGGTGTTTTAGAGCAGGCGATAAAAGCATTAAACTGTCCTGCCGATGAAGTTATAGCATGGTTTGGCGTTGCCATTGGTGCAGAACATTTTGAAGTGGGGGATGAGGTGCGGGAGGCTTTTGTGTCTGTTCAGGGTGAAGCTAAAAAGGCATTTGTGCCCTCTGTAAATACGGGGAAGTGGCTGGCGGATATTTATTTATTAGCGCGGTTACGCTTACAGGCTATAGGGGTGAGGAAAATAACAGGCGGTGAATATTGCTCTTATAACGATAAAGAACGATTTTATTCTTATCGGCGCGAGGCAAAGACGGGACGTATGGCCAGTTTGATTTGGATGAGTAAGTAAGGGGGAGGGAGATCACAACAAGCCCTTGCTATGGTTTTTTGCTACATTCTTTTCTCAATTGCTTGTTTGATATTAGGAGCTTTTATTTCCTTAGATCTTTCTAGTTTTCCAGCTTGAGAGTAATAAGATATTTTCCCTTGCTGGTCGCATAACCAGACTTCTATTGCGCCCTGCTCAAGATATAATTTTATCTTTTCCTGCATTTCTGCTTTTCTATTGGATGGGCTAATCACTTCAACGCATATTTCAGGTGCAACTTCGTATGGGGTGTCGTATCCATATTGCTCCATAAATTCATCCGAAGCCCATGCTACATCGGCTACTTTTACACCTTCGGGTGTTTTAATAGAGCATTCAATAATTATTTCTCCCGATCCTTTGCCTAGATCAAGTATCCGTCCAACCTTGTATTGTAAACTACCATGATTATTATTAGCTGGTGACATTAGAATTTTTCCCCATTTGTTTAGCTCAATCTTGAAAGGTAGGTCTTGTAATAATGGGTTCTCTATAACCTCTGTCCATTCCATAATTTATCTCCAGTAAAAAATAATATGATATTTTCTATTTTAGAATATAAAAGCCTATTATACGCAATAAGCTTTTAGGAAAAAATAATTACTCCCGTGACATAAACTTCCCTGTCACGGTATTAATTTTAATAAATTCATCCGTTTCCAAATACTCAGGTACTTGCAGTTCTAATCCAGTTGATAAAACAGCGGGCTTTGAGCGACCCGCTGCTGTTGCACCTTTTAGCTTAGGTGCTGTTTCTGTTATTTGCAGGGTAATTGTGGCTGGCAACTCTATTCCTAAAATATTACCATCCATAAGTAGCGCAGTAATGCCTTCTAAACCATCCGTTATATAGCCTATTTGATCAGCAATAGCGTCTTTATTTAATTCATATTGGCTGTAATCTTCACTGTTCATAAAAATATAATTATCGCCATCTAAATAAGAATACTGCACTGAAACCCTAGAACAGTCCGCTTCTTTCAGCATATCATCTGTTTTATAAGACTCATCCAGTTTCTGACCTGTTCTCAGATTGTTATAACGTATTTTATAAATGGTTGATGCACCACGTGAAGAGGGGCTATTTGCCTCGATGGTTTTGACCGCATGAGGATCACCTTTAATCTCTACAATCATTCCACGTTTTAGATCGCCTGCTTTTGGCATATTAGTATTCTCCTTAGTTTTTTAGATAGTAGTTTTTTGTAGTTCTTGTAAGTACTTAAATAGCATTCGGGATGATTTAGGTGGCTTATTTTGTTTCGCTTCTTTATTGGCATTGCGAATCAGCTGGTTTATATACTGTCGATCAGCGATTGGGTGTGACTCAAGAATCTCGTTAAATATCATATTGTCACCAGCAATTAACTGGTTTCGCCAAGTTTCTAGCTGATGAAATTGTTCTACCTCTTTTTTATGAGGTAGTTTTACAAGGCGCAATGCTTCGCGGATAGCATCGGCATCTTCTTCTAACATTAAGCTAGAAATAAAGCGCAATTGTCGTTGCAGTGCAGACTTCTTGAATTTTTTAGCGGCAAAGATTTGATCTTTGGCGTATTCTGAAAGTGGGATCGTTGCGAAAAGAGACTCTGGCAGTTCAACTAGCTCCCGACCTAATGCATGCAGGGCTTTATGTTCGCGCTTAAGCTCTTCTTTATTAGGGCGTATTGCGTAGTCGCGTTCTTCTTTATTCATAACTTATGTGACTCAAAATTTGGTAATTATACTAATACTCATTAAACTTAAATTGCTGGAGTACTAAGGAAGTTCCAAGCAATGATTTTACCCATCTTACTTCATATCGTTACCCACAAGCCTGTAGAAGTTGCGGTATAAGGCTATTGAAAAGTAAAAATATTCCCCATTTTTTACCACGATGATCAGTTAAACAAGCACTTATAAAATTAGTAGTCATACTTGTGGGTAACGATATGATCTTACTTGCCCTTTTGCACCTACTTGAATCATCTCAATCGTTGCGTAGAGCAACTATGCGCTTCTTGAGATGCTCCAATCAGGAATAAAAAATCAGCGCAATATAGGTAAATTCATTAGCTTGGAACTTCCTAAGGGGCTGATATTAACATTTTCTCCAATAGGATCGGTTTTTATTTGATCTTGATTCATAACGACTGACTGAGTCATTATCTTGACTAGTAAAGTGATGTGTAAGTATTATTCAATTCGTAAAATAGTTGATGAAATGTACTTTCATTACGATGATTTGCCACAATTTATTCCCCTAAGTTTGGTTAAATCAGCTAAAATGCATCAGGTTATTAGGTTACGTTCTGTTTTTTTTGCATAATCTTTGCATCGAAACTGCATCGTTTTATTTTACCCTCAAATGAAGATGTAACCTGTTACTTAAGTAGGAGGACACAATAAACCTAATACTTGCTCGTACCCAAAAAAGTGGGGCATAGCAATTTATTTTCCGATCTTCTACGTTATTGTCTCAGTCATATAGCTCGTCTATGCTCCTTCAATAATGCCTTGACGTTCGAAAGCTATCCTTCACAAATTTTGTTAGATTTATACTGTAATATATGTATACCTACTTACCATCATCAATAACAGCGAATAATCAATCACAGTGAATAGTATTTTTAACGCATTAAAAGTTGTATTTAAAGTCTTCTGGCGAATTTTCCGCATAGCGGTGTTAGCGGGTATTGTGCTCGGCTCGCTTGCGGCAGCAGCCTATGTTTTAAAACTGGACGATCATGTTACCACTCAATTTGAAGGTAAGCGGTGGGCATTGCCAGCGCGTGTGTTTGCACGTCCTTTAGAGATGTATGTTGGCAAAGGGCTGTATGCACGAGATCTAGAAAAAGAATTACAGTTATTACATTATCGTAAAACCAATAATCCCATCGATACAGGGCAATATATCCGTAATGGTAATACCTTTATTATTCATACGCGTGGATTTCAATTTGCGGATGATAAAGAGCCTGAGCGAAGAATAAAAATTGTCCTTGGAAAAGGGTTCATTAAATCCTTAAGTAATGAGAATAGCGATGATCCGTTAACTTTAATGCGCATGGAGCGGGTTCTGATTGGTAATTTTTACCCTAGTCATAATGAAGACCGAGTTTTGGTGCGTTTAGATGATCTTCCTCCCTTGTTAACCAAGGGATTAGTTGCCGTTGAAGATAAACATTTTTATGAACATTTGGGCGTTAATCCACGCTCAATAGGACGTGCGATGGTCGCTAACTTAAAAGCAGGTCACACGGTGCAGGGTGGTAGCACCTTAACGCAACAGTTGGTTAAAAACTTTTATCTTTCTAATGAGCGTAGTCTTAAGCGTAAAGCAAATGAAGCGATTATGGCAGGCTTGCTGGAGTTGCATTATACAAAAAGTGAAATTCTAGAGGCCTATATCAATGAGATTTATTTAGGACAGAATAAAAAGCGCGCAGTACATGGTTTTGGTCTGGCATCGCAGTTTTATTTTAATCGTCCCGCTAAAGAGTTAAAACCTGAGCAAATTGCCTTGTTAATAGGCATGGCGAAAGGTGCTTCATTCTATAATCCACGCCGTTTTCCTGAAAGAGCTAAAGAACGTCGTAATTTAGTATTAGATATTATGGCAAAAGAAGGTGTCATCAACCTTGCTGAATCCGATGATTTCAAGCAAATGCCACTGGGCATCAGCGCCTATGCACCACCAAGCGTTAGCCCGTTCCCCGCTTATTTAGAGTTAGTGCGTAAACAATTACAGCGTGATTATAATGAGGAAGATTTACGTACAGAAGGATTGCTTATTTTTACTGCAATGGATCCTATTGTGCAACTCACAGGTGAGCGTGTTTTAAGTCATCGCGTCAGGTTGTTAGAACGTGCACAACGCATTCCTCGCGGAAAGTTAAATGGTGCAATGGTTATTAGTAGTGTGCAAGGTGGCGAGATATTGGCAATTGTTGGTGGGCGTGATGCACGTTATGCAGGCTATAACCGTGCTATAGATGCTAAACGGCAAATAGGCTCGTTGGTAAAGCCCGCTGTTTATCTGGCAGCATTAGAAACACCTCAATTATTTAACTTAGCAACACCGATTAGCGATGGTCCTGTAAAAGTGCGTCTTTCGAGCAGGAAAAACTGGGAGCCTCGTAATTATGATCATCGTGATATGGGCGTTGTTACACTAAGGCGTGCATTAATCTTGTCACGCAATACGCCAACGGTGCGCATCGGCATTAAGCTAGGTATGGAGCGTGTTGTTAAAATGCTTCATGATGTGGGTATTCACTCTGATATTCCCCTCTATCCTTCGGTATTACTCGGTGCGTTAGAGTTATCACCTTTGCAAGTTCAACAGATGTATCAAACTATTGCAGCGGGTGGAACTTATACTCCATTACAAGCGATTCGTAGTGTCATGAACTCCTACGGTCATACGCTAAAGCGCTATCCATTGAATATAAAGCAAGTTGCCTCGCCTGGTTCCACCTATTTATTAGTCTCGGTCATGAATGAAATTACCAAGACAGGAACAGCCAAATATTTATCTAGCGTGTTACCAAGATGGAAAAATGCTGCAGGTAAAACAGGCACAACCAATAATAAGCGTGATAGCTGGTTTGCAGGCTTTACAGGTCAGCATGTCGCATCGGTTTGGGTAGGGCGTGATGATAATAAGTCAACTAATTTGACAGGGGGAAGTGGAGCACTAAGAGTATGGGCAGATTTAATGAAGGTATTACCCACCAAGCCTTTAAAACCAAAGCGTCCTAGCAAGATAAGATATGTCAAGATAGACAAGGCATCAGGTCTATTATATAACCCCAGTTGTGGAACAGCAGTAACGATTCCATTTCTTCGTGGTACTAAACCACATAAAAGACGATATTGTGCGCCTAAAGCATCGTCAGAGGATGACTTAAATAGAAACCCACCCTCTGCTTCTCATCGAGATGCTAAAGGGAAGTGGATTGATAGTTTGATGCATTGATAGCCTATAGTTAGTCACAGGTAGGGGTAATCTCTTATGATTGTTCTTTTTAGCGACCAGTTTAAGGCGGGACAGTTCATGTTTCTGTTATTCACCCGCACCCTTCGACAAGCTCAGGAAGCTAGTTCCCTGAGCTTGTCGAAGGGTGCGAGTTATTTGCCATGATGTTACTTGTCCCGCCTTAAGTTGGTAGCCCTCTTTTTGAAGACGCTTTAAAGTAATGGTTTTCATAAAGACATTAGGGTAACCACAAGGGTACGTCCCTACGGGAAGTTGTTTCGTACACGTTCCTTAGATAGTAAATTTCCATTTTTCCAAACTAAAAAGGCGTTGTATCAGTCTCAGAAAAATTGGCTTTGGAAATTATTTAAATGAAAAGCCATATGTGGATACCTAATAGGTAAAAATATTGCACACAGGCGTCAGTATCTTGGTAAAAAATTAAATAACGGGGATTAGTAAAAATTATGCGTTTGTTGATTATTATTAGCTTTATGCTGTTCGTTAGTGGGTGTTCCAGTATCAATGATAGAGTAGGTCGCTCACCGCAGCCTTCTGTGCGTGCGACTACACCGCCACCACAACGTGTCATTAAACCAAGAGTATTACCAAAAATTCCTGAGGTACAAGCACCTAATGTTGCAAAGCCATATGCTTATAAAAGAGCAGTACCTGTCAGGCGATCTCCTGCAAAGCCACGTTATAAGGTAACAACTAAGCCAAAGTATAAAGCGCCTGTTGTAGGACGTTATCCTAGTGGCTCATCTCCACAAGTTACTCGAACTCCCGTATCGAAAACCAAACCAGCCATCAGGAAAAAATCAGTTGTTGCCACTGCGCCTGAGCCAGAAGATGATGGTCTTGAAATAGACCCTTACGCCAATATTCCAGAAAATGCAGAAGATAGAAGAGCAGGGCGCTCAGCATCATCCCCTGCGGTACAGACTTTATTAGTTCGAGCCTATGCTGATGCTAAATTAGGACGTACTGATGCAGCAATCAGTAAATTAGAACGTGGTTTAAGAATTGAGCCACAGAACCCTAAACTATGGAATCAATTAGCCGAATTGCATTACAAAAAAGGTCATTATCAGCAAGCAATAACAATGGCAAAAAAGGCTATTAATTATTCCGCTAGTGATCAGGAAATGACAGATAAAAACTGGCGTTTAATCTCTGAAGTTGCCAAAAAATCAGGTAATAGCCGTGCGATGGCTGAGGTGAATGAGTATAATAAACGTCAGTAATTTGAGCGGTTACGGTTATACTTTTTAGATAGCTGATCGGTTAGTAATTATACTTGTGCAGACATCAATAATGGATAATAAAATTAACGGACAGGGCTTATTAAGTGACGATGGGCCACTAGCTGCGCAGATTGATAACTTTCAAGCGCGTCCGCAGCAACAGGAAATGGCTGATGCCGTTGCCGTTGCGATACAGAATAATTCGACCGCTATTATTGAAGCAGGGACAGGTGTAGGTAAAACATTCGCCTATTTAGCGCCTGCGTTAGCCTCTGGTGGGCGCATTATTATCTCCACTGGCAGTAAAACCCTGCAAGACCAGCTCTATCTAAAAGACCTTCCTCTCGTAAAAAAAGCACTTAAATCCAGTAGCAAAACGGCTTTATTAAAAGGTCGTGCAAATTACCTCTGCCTGCATCGCTTGCAACGTAGCCAAGCAGAAGCACAGTTTAAGGATCGTCGTTCGATTACCCATATTCAGCGTATTGCAGATTGGGCGGTTATTACTAGTGTCGGTGATGTCTCTGAGCTAAATAGTGTACCGCGTGACGCAGAGGTTTGGTCATCCGTCACCTCAACGGCTGATAATTGTTTGGGCAAAGAATGCGAAGATTATACCGATTGCTACGTTGCACTAGCGCGTAAAAAAGCACAGGAAGCAGATGTTGTGGTGGTGAATCATCACTTGTTTTTTGCGGATATGGCACTAAAAGAAGAAGGTTTTGGTGAGCTACTGCCCAGTGCCAATGCGGTGATTCTGGATGAAGCGCATCAGTTACCTGAAATCGCCTCGACCTTTTTTAGTGATGTCTTAAGTAGTCGTCAAATTTTAGAATTATCCCGCGATATTTTAGCCGAAAGCTTAGCTAATGCCGCTGATATGCCAACCCTGCGCGACAGTCTACGTGAATTGGACAAGTGTGTGGCAGATCTGCGTTTGGCAATGGATAAACCAGGATTACGCGAACCGTGGTACAAAATCAGCACTAAACCAGCCATCCAGCAAGAAATGCAACATCTTGATGAGATACTCACCGAGTTACTAAAAATAATGGAGCATGCCGCAGAGCGAAGTAAAGAATTGGACTCTTGCTTTGAGCGCTTGGTTGACCTAAAAAACAAACTAAACCAGCTTAATAGTCCTAAACAAAACACGGTGCAGTGGTATGAAACATTTACCCGCTCCTTTTCGCTAGTATCAACCCCTTTGGATATCGCAGAGCCGTTTAAAAAACAGCTAGAAACATGGCAGTGTGCATGGATTTTGACCTCAGCAACACTCGCAGTACAACAATCATTTGATCATTTTACCCAGCGCATTGGTATGGAACAGCCTGTAGAATTATTGCTCGACAGTCCCTTTGATTATTGGCATCACGGTCTACTCTATGCGCCCCCTGATATGCCCGAACCGCAACAGCATAATTTTGTAGAGTCTGTAGTAGAAGCGGCATTGCCCGTGATTAAAGCCGCAGGAGGGCGCACCTTTATGCTCTTTACCAGCTATCGTGCGCTAAATGAAGCCGCAGAATTATTGGAAGATGAAATTGAGTATCCTATTCTCGTGCAAGGCGACTCCTCACAGGCGGATATGATTGAAAAATTTCGTGATTTTGGTAATGCCGTTTTACTAGGAACGAGTAGTTTTTGGGAAGGCGTTGATGTTCGTGGTGCAGCATTAAGCTGTGTGATTATCGATAAACTACCCTTTGCATCACCTGGTGATCCTGTACTTGAAGCACGTATTAAAGCCATCCGTGAAGGCGGTGGCAATCCCTTTGCTGAATATCAACTGCCACAAGCGGTGATTGCGCTAAAACAGGGAGTAGGGCGCTTAATTCGTGATGAAAATGATAAAGGCATCTTAATGATTTGTGACCCACGTTTGCGTACCAAATCTTATGGCAAAACCTTTTTAAACAGTATTCCCCGCGTTCCACGTACCAGTAAGCAAGACGTAGTAGAGCGCTTTTTTAAAGTACATAATATATGACACACGATAATTCAAACAAAGCCCCCATTATTCTAGCAATTGAAACCGCTACAGAAGCCTGTTCCGCCGCATTAGCCATTGGCGATAAAATAATAACACGCTTTGAAATAGCACCGCGTGAACACACTAAGCGTATTTTTAATATGATGGATGATGTATTAGCACAAGCAGGGGTGAAATTAGCACAAGTCGATGCGGTCGCTTTTAGCCGAGGTCCAGGTGCCTTTACAGGTGTGCGTATAGCAACAGGTGTCGCGCAGGGTGTTGCACTATCCATTGATAAACCACTATTGCCTATTTCAACATTGGCCGCGATAGCGCAACAAATGCAAGAAGAGCAGGGCGCAGAGCATTGTTTGCCCGCACTTGATGCACGTATGGGAGAAGTTTATTGGGGAACCTATTCAATAAAAAACGGTTTGATGGTATTAAAAGGCATAGAAACGGTTAATATACCAGACGTATTGCAATTAGCTATTTTATTATCTCCAGAGGCACGTATTGAGTGGGTGGCTGCGGGTAGTGGCTGGGATGCTTATGAACAGCAATTAACGCTGGATCATAGTAGCAATGTGAAAAAAATAGATAATATCCTCCCCTCAGCTCACTATATTGCAAGATTAGCCATAAGAGATTACCAAGAAGGAAAAGCGGTGAGTGCAGAACAAGCACAGCCTATCTATTTACGTGATAAAATCGCCCAAACTATTGCTGAGCGAAGTGCCTCCAAATGAACCAATTTTCCAAAGCCTTTAGTGCTGACATCGATAAAGACAATATGCTAAGCGGCATAATTCGTAGTAAAGCCAGTGATTTTAAAGTAGATGAAATATCCGCCTTTACCCCCTCAGGAACAGGTGAGCACATCTTCTTAAAAATCGAAAAAACAGGTGAAAATACCGACTGGGTAGCAGGGTTGTTAG
>DRMS01000194.1 GCA_011322515.1 Leucothrix mucor | reverse complement strand
TTTAGGAACGTGCATGAAACAACTTCCCGATCTCTAACTTGCCTTTTTATCCCAGCTTGGATGATCTCATTCGTTGCGTAGAGTAACTATGCGCCTCATGAGTTCATCCAATCTGAAATAAAAATTCTGCGTTAGAACTTCGGGAGGTTATTCCCTGCACGTTCCTTAGGAAGACATTCATCAAGAAGAAAGAGAGACAGCGTGATTTTTGGTCAGACTCTTAAATAGTAAGATGGTAAAAAGTCTAAACTAGTTTTTTTGTTGTTAAAAGATATCAATATTTGAAATACTTCAACCCACACACCATGCTGTCGGCCTACGCATTCCTGCAAGTTGGCAACCTTGTTGCATATAACCATGTGGAAATAGCTTAAATAAATATTTTTTAGCTTCTTTTTTATCCATATTTTTCTGTGTGGCAATATATTTTGTTGCTTCACGAACATCGGGTGTTGTTTGGTGCTCTGCATGATGCTCTCGAATAAAATACAGAATCGGCAGATGATCCTCTTTAAACTCAAAGCCTTTCCATTCTGAGGCGAGTAATTTTGCAATCTCTTCTGTCCATTCCTCTGGGTGTCTTAAATACCCATCAGGGCAACGTTCAAGCGAAATCTCAATAGGATTTCTCATGCCTGTTTCTTTCATTTTAATCTCCAGTAGTATTTTTAACCTGTAAACACACGCTTAAATTGAGCGATGGCTTCTTTAGGGGTTGTTTCTTTGATGGTTTGTAATAATTCTTGAACATCAAATTTATGATGCTTTTCATAGGCAACGCCCATTTGTGGCATATCGGCTAATCCTGTTTCGCGTGCATGTTCAACAAAGCCTTTGTTTCTCCAGAAGAAAGCGCCTGGCATGGTGGTTGGAATCACTAGAACATAGAATAAAGAACGTCCAATCAAGGCAGCACTAACTGTCAAACCGCCCAATAAGAGGAAACCTAATGGGCTGGTCATTGAGAATAAAGCAATCGTTAGCGCAATCATAAGGCTGATGATTAATAGACCATTACGCAACCAGTAGGGATAACCATAGGTAGTTGATTGCTCATAAAAAGATGCAGCACCTTCACTTTCGGCAGGGCTTAAATCTCGTGAATGCGCCAATAATCCGATGCCTTCAAGGATTAAACCTAAAGCAATAAAACTCGCTAAAATAGTCGCTAATGCAGGTGTCATGGCGGAATAAACAAGGGCAACAATAGCAATTAATAAAGCTCCTAAACTCAATCCTGTACCAATAAAGGAAGCCCCTGTATGCCAATGATCCCAATAAGGACGTGCTTTAATGCGGTAGAGTTTATACATAAAATACCCCCCTAGACCAATACCTGCCAAGGCAAGCAGAGCAAACACAACTTGTAAGGTATCAGCCACGATATGATCAAACAGAGCGAAGAAGCTAACCCCTATCAAGCCTGTAAAAAAAGCACTGATGCCTGCAATTTCACGGCTCACAGGCGACATTTTTAGGTTATAAAAACCACGGTAAAAACGATGCGGTTTGCCTAAGTGCATATTTAATTTAAATAAACCTGTTGCTGTTAGTAGCAATAAAATAATCAGCAGAGGAATAAAAGCACTGCTCTCTTTCAACGTAGTGATCGCAGGGAATGCCGTCCATGCTCCTAATGTCAGCATTACAAAAGCGCCCATTACGGTTTGAATACTCAAGGTAAAGGCAACGTGTGCGCTTTCGTGTGAGCCAAGTAATTTTTTTAGATTCCATTCACGTTTAAAGTCATGTTTAGGATCAAGCTCAGGTTTGAATTTTCCTGTGTTGTCGTCTTTGTGATACTTCACCGCCGTATTATCAACGCGTACCATATCGCGTTGAGTAGAGCGGGTTTGTTGAAAACGAATATTAGGATTAGTGATGTCGGTACGTGGAAACCCTGGAATTTCTGTTTTTACTTGGGTACGATTCTCAGGGGTATTCTCAATCACCCCAAAATCTAACGCATTGCCTAGACAAGCGGAGACACAGGCAGGTTTTAAGCCCACTTCTAAGCGATCCACACACATATTGCATTTACTCACCGTGCCTTCTACGGGATCAAGTTGGGGGGCATTATAAGGGCAAACCCACGTACAATAACCACAGCCAAAACAGATATCAGGGTCTTGCAGCACTGCGCCGTATTCCGCAAATTTGGTATAAGCACGGGTCGGACAGCCTTTTAAACACACAGGATCATCGCAATGGTTACATGCCATTGAAATATTTAAGCGCTGATAATTAGGATAAGTACCGCCTTCGACAAAACCTACCGAACGAAACGCTAAATGAGACGGCACTTCGTTTTTCTCGCTACATGCCGCTTCACAGGCATGGCAACCAATACAGTTGTCGGCATTAAAATAAAAGCCATGTTGTTTGTAGCGATCAGGATTCTCGCCAACCTCTGCATCACTGTTAATATTTAAACTAAAACCACACAGTGCATCATCCGCGGGGACGGTATCAATTGAATTACCATATTGATTGATTTTTTTGCTCGGCTCTTTTCGTAGCCGTGCATATTCTGGTTCATTTTCACGTACTGTAAACATTTTATAACCCTTTAAAACTTACGCATTTCCATGCTTAACTTAGCCGCAGCTGCTTGATCCTCAATGCGCTCTATACGCACTGCATTTTGTTTATAAGCAGGTTGGCGTGAATGCGGGTCTAATAAACCCAGCGTT
This sequence comes from Leucothrix mucor, assembly GCA_011322515.1. Lineage (GTDB taxonomy): Bacteria > Pseudomonadota > Gammaproteobacteria > Thiotrichales > Thiotrichaceae > JAGLBW01. Next base: position 10,019 of record DRMS01000194.1, on the reverse strand, counting down.
AAACGATTAGCGCAATCATGGAAGTGAAACGGGAGAAAGATCATATTTTTAGCGACTCGTTGTGTTGGGGTTGCCATCACAATGGCATCCGCTCGACGAGAGACTAAACGCACATAATCACCGCGTTGAATGCCTAACTCCGCCGCCGCATCGGGACTAATTTCAATAAAAGGAATCGGGCTGTATTTATTATTGTTACCAATTTTTCCCGTTTTAGTGCGCCCATGCCAATGTTCAATTAAGCGTCCTGTATTTAACCAGAAAGGAAATTTATCATCAGGGACTTCATTATTATCAATAAAGGGCAGTGGAATTAATTTAGCTTTGCCATCGGGATAGCGGAAAGTTGCGGTTTCTGTATACAAACGCACGCCACCTTTCTTTGGGGATTCACCAGCATCACGTTGATCTGCGGTGTAAGGCCATTGAATACCGCGATTTTCTTCGATTAGCTCATGCGTCATCCCTGAATTATCAGATAATCGACCTTTAGATAATTCACCCATTTCTAGGAAAATATCGCCCGCTTTTTCAGGGAAGGTAACCTTGCCTTCCGTATTAAAACGTTCCGCCATGCGGTTGAATATCCATAAGTCTGGCTTGGCTTCGGCGGGTGGTTGCATTAATGGGGTGATGCGGTTAATACGACGCTCAGTATTGGTCATGACACCATCTTTCTCTGCCCATGTGCCAGCGGGGAGAAAGACATGGGCATATTGGTTGCTTTCAGAATCTTGATAGCAATCCTGTACTACGCAGAATTCCAATTTTTCCATCGCTTTACGAATCCGTGCGGTATTGGGTAGCGATGACAGCGGATTAGTGGCGATTAACCAAATTCCTTTGATTTCACCTGTTTCTATCGCTGCATAAATATCAGTTTGAAACATGCCACGCTTTTTAGGGAAAAATTCAGGATCAATATTCCAAAACTTAGCAATATCCTCACGATCCTGTGCATTTTCTAATGCGCGATGATTCGGCAAACCCGAACAAGACGACCATTCGCGTGTCCCCATTGCATTACACTGTCCTGTAATTGAAAGTGATGTACCGCCTGCTTTGCCAATATTGCCTGTTAACAATGCTAGGTTATTAATTCCGACCACGCCATCTGATCCGTGGGTGGATTGATTAATCCCCATTGTCCAGATTTGCATTGCCGCAGGGGCTTTAGCAAAGAGACGTGCCACATTACGAATGGTATCTTCATCAATACCACAGATTTTTTGTGCAGTAACAGGATCATAATTAGCGACTTCTGCTCTTAATGCCTCAATTCCATTGGTATTGGCTTCAATATAATCCTTGTCTTCCAAGCCCTCATCTAAAATCACATACATCATTGCATTTTGTAATACCACATCCGTGCCAGGAGTGATTGCCAAGTGCATATGGGCATTTTGAGCTAGCATGGTGACGCGTGGATCAATTACAATCAGCGGGAAATTACGCTTCTCTTGCGCTTCTTTCATGCGCCAGTAAATAATAGGATGTTGCTCAGGTAAATTAGACCCCCATGCGATTAAACAATCGGTATGCTCAAAATCCTCATAACAACCTGGAGGGCCGTCCGACCCAAATGAACGTTTATACCCTGAGACTGCCGATGCCATACAGAGTGTGGTATTGCCATCATAATTATTGGTGCCAATCAAGCCACGCGTGAGCTTACCCAGCGTATAAAACTCCTCGGTCAACATCTGCCCTGTTGAGATAATCGCAAACGAATCACGCCCGTATTTTTCTTGAATACGCCTGATCTCACTATGCGTTTTATCCAATGTTGTGTCCCAGTCAGACTCCTGCCATTCCTGATGCCAATGGTCTCGCATTAATGGCACTGTGCCACGCCCCGCAGAATCAAATAACTCATGCTCAAAAATACCTTTTAAACACAACTTGCCACGATTCACATCTGCATCCGCGACCCCACGCGAGCTAACAGGCTTGCCTGCTTCATTGAAGCCCACCTCAATAGAACAACCTGTGGAGCAATAACCACAAGCAGCATATTTCCACTCTTTAACGCCCTTATCGGCTATTTTAATAGGGTTCTTTTTAGTTCGTCCGAATAACATGTAGATTCTCGATTGTTAATAATTGATTAACTAAGGTTATGCAATTGTTATGCCAATAAACAAAAATAGATCATTAGCCTTGTGTTATAGGGGGATTAACGTCTTGAAATAGAAGTCTGACCAATAAAGGAGCACGTTTTTTAGTTGTTATGCTCTATTTTGGCGCATTAGGGAAGCGGAGGTATAAGGTGGGTAGCTTTATTTTAGATTTGTTTTTAATCAGTTGAGATGGGGTAAATTGAGATATTTTGTCTCATCGAGATGTAAAAATAGGCTACCAGTTTAAGGCGGGACAGTTCATGTTTCTGCTATTCACCCGCACCCTTCGACAAGCTCAGGAAGCGGTGTCCTGAGTCTACCGAAGGGCTAGCTCCCTGAGCTTGTCGAAGGGGGCGGGTTGTTTGCTATGACGTTACTTGTCCCGCCTTAAGTTGGTAGCCTAAAAACATGCAAATAAGGACTTTGACTTCTTACTTACATCCATTGGCATGGTTTATAACAGAGCAATGATGCTACTCGTCTTAGGAATGAGCACGAAACAACGTCTTGATCTTTAACTTGTACCCAAAAAGAGGGACATACGACCTTTTATCCCTGCTATAGACATTCATTTATTAAATTTCCGCACCCTTCGACTTCGCTCAGGGAGCTGTACCCTGAGCGAAGTCGAAGGGTGTAATTATTTATGTGAAAAACGATAGGATGATCTCATTGATTGCATAGAATAACGATGCCCCTCATGAGTTCATCTAATCTGAAATAAACATTCTGCATTATAGCTTCTGGACGTTATTTCATGCTCCTTCCTAAGTTGATAGCCAAGATTTCTCTTTATGTTTGAATATTTATATACACTATACCTGCTTCAACTTTAGTCTCAAAAACATTGGTACACCCCTCATCGGGTGCAATAGCTTCACCATTTTCTAAGCTTACTTTCCAGTTATGCAGTGGGCAGGTGACGGTTGTTCCGTGCACAATGCCTTGTGATAACGGCCCTTTTTTATGCGGGCATTCGTCTTTCAAAGCAAAAATTTGGTCATTGCTATTACGAAAGACGGCTATTGTCATCGTATCGGTTTTTATTGTTCTTGCGCCGAGTGCGGGAATTTCTTCTAGTTTTGCAACTTGCATCCAATCGTTCATTTATTGTACCTATGTTTTACAACTATAGTTTTTCAGATAAATAATTTCCAAATCCTGCGGAAATTTAATATATGAATATCTATATTCTCTTTTTTAATATTTAACAATACCTTTGCCTGTTTCCAATGTAGGGTGGATAAGCGATAGCGCATCCATCAAAATTTAAGCGCTTATGGTGGATGCATTGCACTTATCAACCCTACATTTTTGATTTGGCGAAGGTGTTGTTAAATAAAGCTAATTAGTTTATGTGCTTAAAATTAAGCGGTCACTTTAATGCTCTGAAATTCATGCGCATTTTCCCCTTCAGCGGCTGCTTTCCAAGGGTCTATCTGTGCAAATTTCTGTGATTCCAAAAAGCGTGCATGGAGTTCTTTTCGCTGAGCTTGGTCTTCTAGTGCATCTTTGATTTTTTGTAATCCAACTCGTTCAACCCACGGCGCAGTACGTTCAAGGTAAATGGCATCTTCGCGATACAGTTGGCAATAAGCGCCTGTCCACTCAATCACTTCCTCTTCTGTTTCTACTTTAGTAAGAAAATCAGTAACACGTACTTTAATCCCACCATTACCTGCTACGTGCAATTCATAACCAGAGTCTACACAGACCACGCCTATATCTTTAATGGTGGCTTCCGCACAGTTTCGCGGACAACCTGATACCGCCAGTTTGAATTTATGTGGCATCCATGAACCCCAAGTGAGTTCTTCTAATTTAACGCCTAGGCGGGTGGAGTTTTGAGTTCCCATCCGACACCATGTATCACCGATACAGGTTTTTACCGTGCGCATGGCTTTACCATAGGCATGTCCTGAGACAAAACCTGCATCTGAAAGGTCTTTCCAAATGAGGGGCAGTTGTTCTTTTTGTAATCCAAATAAATCAATACGTTGTCCGCCTGTGACTTTCATTTCAGGGACTTGGTATTTATCCGATACATCGGCAATGCTACGTAGTTGATCAGCGGTACACATGCCACCAAACATACGTGGCACAACGGAATAGGAGCCGTCTTTTTGGATATTGCCGTGTGCGCGCTCATTAATAAAGCGTGATTGGGGGTCATCGTAACCTGGATATTCACATAATAGGTAGTAGTTGATTGCCATCCGACACGTTGGGCAACCGTCAGGGGTTGTCCAATTGAGATAATCACGAATCTGTTGCTGTGATTTCAAGCTTTCAGAACGCATTGTGGCACGGACTTCTTCGTGAGAATGTTCGGTACAAGCACAGATGCCTTTTTTGCTTGGCGCTTGTTCAAAATCACTTCCTAAGGTATGTGCTAGTAACGATTCAACTAAACCTGTACATGATCCACAGGAAGAGGAGGCTTTAGTATGAGCGCGCACATCATCTAAGGTGAATAATTTTTTCTCGGTAATTGCATCGACAATATCTTTTTTGCAGATTCCGTTACAACCACAAATTTCAGCATTATCAGGCAGTAGCGCAACACGGTCTATATCACCATGCCCTGAATCACCTAAATGCGCTTGTCCAAAGAGAATAGATTGACGGAAATCGCTAATATCCGTGCCTTCTTTCAGTAGCTGGAAATACCATGTGCCATCGACGGTATCACCATACAGCACACAACCAATCACTTTATTATCTTTTAAGACTAACTTTTTATACGTTCCTAATGCCTCATCTTGAAGGACTAATTCTTCGGTATCTTCATCTCCAGAAAAATCACCTGCTGAGAATAAATCAATACCTGTTACTTTTAATAAGGTCGAAGTGACAGAGCCTTCATAGCGACTAATGGCTATTTCTGCTAAATGATTTGCGGCTACTTTAGCCATTTCAAACAAGGGGGCGACCAAGCCGTAGGTATTGCCACGATGCTGTACACATTCGCCAACGGAATAAATAGTGGGGTCAAAGGTTTGCAGCGTATCACTGACGACAATACCGCGTTCGCAATGCAATCCTGCCTCTTCTGCTAATGCAAAATTGGGCTTGATACCGACCGCCATGACCACAAGATCAGCCTCAATACTTTCACCATTTTTAAAGCTTAACCCTTGAACACGCTGATCACCGATAATTTCATCGGTTGAATACTCCATGAGGAACTTCATCCCCTTGTCTTCCAACGATTTTTTTAACATTGCAGAAGCAGGCTTATCAAGCTGGCGTTCCATTAAGGAATCCATTAAATGTACAATGGTGACATCCATGCCTTGTTTCATCAGACCATTGGCAGCTTCAAGACCAAGCAAACCACCACCGATAATGACCGCTTTTTTATAGTCTTTAGCGGCAGCAATCATGGTGTCAACATCTGCTATATCACGAAAACCAATCACCCCTTCTTTATCTGCACCCTTTAGTGGCAACATAAAGGAGGTTGAACCTGTTGCAATCAAGAGGCGGTCATAAGGCGCTTCTGTGCCATCTTCTGCAATGACTTTTTTAGCAATACGGTCAATTTTTGTAACTTTTTTGCCCTTATGAAAAATAATCTTATTCTCAACATACCACTGCTCTTCATTGAGCATGATTTCATCAATAGTTTTCTCATCCGCTAATACGGGCGAAAGCATAATACGGTTGTAGTTACCGTAAGGCTCATCACCAAACACGGTAATATGATATTTTTCTGGCTCTAGCTTTAATAACTCTTCGACCGTTCGCATCCCTGCCATGCCGTTCCCAATGACTACCAAATTTTTCATATTAATTGACTCCAAGTCAGTCATAAATTTTGCGTTAATAATTGTAAGTGCAAGCAAAAGCTATGCCAATATTGAAATATGCTTAATAAATAAGAAATAATTACAGTGATAACAACAGGATAGACTCTTGATTTTATTCCATGTATTGTTATTTTCAGCCCACGATATTGTTTATTAACAACCAACAAAAATCACACTGAACAATTTTAGTGCAAATTTATCGCTCTATGCTTTATTTAAGTGCGAACCAGCTTATTAAAATACTGCCTAGATTGGATAAATTTTATCGAATAGTAAAAGGTTCTCTGACTGCTTTTAATATTTATATCTCATTGATTAAACAAATATTATTTTCTTTTTTTTAGGTTGGTATAGCAAGAAAAATTAAACGCTGGCACAGTATTTGCTTTGTCTCTCCTTAAAATACTTAGGAAGCATTATGTCTAATCAAACTAACTTAGATCGACTCAATATTTTTGCTTTTGGCAAAGCCAATATCCGTACCCTCCATTACACATGGTTTGCCTTTTTTATGACCTTTGTGGTGTGGTTAGGGCTAGGACCAATGATGCCCTTTATCAAAGAGGCATTAGCATTAACCGATCAACAAGCCAAAGTACTGTTGATTCTTAATGTGGCAATGACCATCCCCTCTAGAATTATTGTTGGCATGTTAGTGGATCGTCTTGGTCCAAAGATTATGTTTAGTAGTATTTTAATCTTAGGTGGTTTCATTAGTATTGCCTTTGCATGGGCAAATAGTTACGAAACCTTATCCATTTTACGTTTTCTATCAGGCTTTATCGGCGCAGGGTTTGTGGTCGGTATTCGTATGATTGGCGAATGGTTTCCTGCACGGCAAACAGGCATTGCACAAGGTATTTACGGTGGATGGGGGAATTTTGGTTCGGCAGGAGCGGCGTTAACACTACCGTTTATCGCTGTCAATATTGGCGGTGATGATGGCTGGCGTTATGCGATCACCCTTGCCAGTCTTGCTGCAATCTCTTATGGCGCGTTATATTATTTTTTAGTCAGTAACACGCCAAAAGGCTCGACCTATTTTAAGCCTAAGAAAACAGGTGCAATGGAAGTCACTAGTGGTTTTGATTTAGCGCTGTATATGGTAATGAATATACCGTTGTTTATGGCATTAGCGGTACTTACATGGAAATTATCACCCACCAAAATGGGGCTTATTTCAGAGACCATGACCTTTGTTATTTATGGATTACTCGCGGTTATTTATACTATCCAAATTTGGAAAATATGGTCAGTTAACTCGCATATCCTAAAAGAACCTGTACCTGAAATGCAGCGGTATAAATTCAAGCAAGTCGCCATTTTAGATTGGGCCTATCTAGTCACCTTTGGCACAGAATTAGCAGTCGTTTCCATGTTAGCAATGTTCTATGTGGAATGGTTTGATTTGCCCAAAGTAGCTGCTGCATTATTAGCAGGTATCTATCCTTTTATTAACCTCTTCGCACGTCCTGGAGGCGGCTGGATCAGTGATAAAATAGGGCGTAAACTCACCTTAATGATCGCTTTCGCAGGGATTACTGCCAGCTTCTTTACCCTAGGCTTTGTGAGTAAAGAATGGTCGATTGTAATAGTGGTCGGAATGACTATTATAGGTGGGATTTTTTCCAAAGCAGGCTCAGGCGCAGTCTATGCGATGGTGCCGCTAATCCAACGCCGTATGACAGGGCAAATTGCAGGCATGGCAGGTGCATTTGGCAATGTTGGCGCGGTAATTTTTCTCACCACCAACTCACTAGTAACTTACGATCAGTTTTTCTTATTTATTAGTATCGTCTCTGCGATTGTCTTTGCCTTGATTGTTATTTTCCTAGAAGAACCTAAAGGACAAATAGCGGAAGTAATGGCAGATGGAACCGTTGAGATGATTGATATTAAGTAAGGACGCTTCAAGTAGTGAACTTAGGAACGAGCACGGAATAACTTCCCGATCTCGTTCCTTACCAGTATTGCGTATATTTTTTGCTCTTGATTGGAGTATATCAATAGGCGCATAGTCGCTCTACGCAATAACTAACAAAAGAAATAAAAATGCTAATAACCGACACACTTGCCATACTCATCTCTCTTGCAGCCTTATTCAGCTATATTAACTATCGTTATATTAAATTGCCAACAACCATTGGCTTGCTAATTATTGCACTACTGCTCTCGTTGAGCATTATTGTACTAGGCAAATTGGGTATCCCGCTAGAAGATCATGCCAAACATTTACTCTCACAAATCAATTTTAATGAAACGCTGATGCAAGGGATGTTAAGCGCTTTGTTATTTGCAGGTGCATTGCATGTTCATTTAGAAGAGTTAAATAAGCAAAAATGGGTGGTTGCTATTCTCGCTAGTATGGGAGTCATCGCGTCAACCTTTATGATTGGCTTTACATCCTATTATATTTTTGCGTTTATAGGATTAGAGATTCCATTAGTTTATTGCCTATTATTTGGCTCATTAATCTCTCCAACCGACCCTATTGCAGTAATGGGAATTCTAAAAACTATCGGTGCTCCAAAATCATTAGAAACAAAAATCGCAGGTGAATCGCTCTTTAATGATGGTGTTGCTATCGTCATTTTTTTAGTTTTACTTAATATAGCAGGTGCAGGTCATGGTGGTGGGCAGGGTGAAATGGACGCTATCAGTATTGCCACACTATTTGCACAAGAGGCGCTAGGTGGCGCGCTATTTGGTTTTATTATTGGTTATATCACCTTTCGCATGTTAGCCAGTATTGATAACTACCAAGTCGAAATTTTACTCACATTGGCTTTGGTTCTTGGTGGTTATGCATTAGCTAGCGCCCTGCATATTTCTGGACCCATTGCGATAGTGGTAGCGGGTTTATTGATTGGCAATAAAGGCAGACGCTTTGCCATGTCAGACAAAACCCGCCGTCATCTGGATAATTTTTGGGAACTCATTGATGAAATACTCAATGCGATTCTGTTTGTATTAATCGGGCTAGAAGTGTTGGTCTTGAGCTTTGAAATGCAGTATTTATGGGCAGGTTTAATGATGATCCCCGTCACCTTGCTAGCACGATTTATCTCCGTTGGTACACCCGTAGCCATTATGAAACTACGCCAAAGTTTCAGTCCACGTATTATCCGCATACTAACTTGGGGTGGTTTACGGGGCGGTATCTCCATTGCCCTAGTGCTCACACTACCCGATAATGAATATCGTGAAGCGTTACTGGTAGTTACTTATATTGTTGTGATTTTCTCCATCATTGTGCAAGGGTTGACGATTAGTAAGCTGATCAAGAAAACGTAATGGATAAGCCAAATAATCAACAGCGTATTTGGCAAGTTGTACAGTTGATTCCAAAAGGTAAAGTATCTAGTTATGGCGTAATAGCAGATTTAGCAGGGCTACCAAAACGAGCACGATTTGTCTCTACCGCACTGCGAAAGGTCTCTAAGACGCAGGAATTGCCGTGGCATCGAGTGTTAAACGCGCAAGGGAAAATATCAATTCCAAGCGATAGCCCATTATACCAAACACAATGGGAATTACTGGAGATAGAGGGCGTGTTGGTGAAAAATGGAAAGGTTGATTTGAAGCGCTTTGGCTGGAAGCCTGATCTTAGTGAGTTGCTGTTTTCTTTGTCGTTTTAAATGTCCAAACGCTTGGGAACGTGCACGAAACAACTTCCCGATCTCTAACTTGCCTTTTTATCCCAGCTTGGATGATCTCATTCGTTGCGTAGATGACTATGCGCCTTATGAGTTCATCCAATCTGAAATAAAAATTCTGCGTTAGAACTTCGGGACGTTATTCCGTACACGTTCCTTGCTATAATTGTAGGTAGAATCAGCATCCTTCACCAAATGGAAAAGTAGTTTACACTTTTTTCCTTCATCATTTTAAGGAAACGAAAACAAAGGAGTGAAAGCGTGGCTACCAGCTTAAGGTGGGACAGTTAATGTTTATGCTATTCACCCGCACCCTTCGACAAGCTCAGGAAGCGGTGTCCTGAGTCTACCGAAGGGGCGGTGTCCTGAGTCTACCGAAGGGGCGGTGTCCTGAGTCTACCGAAGGGGCGGTGTCCTGAGTCTACCGAAGG
>DRMS01000193.1 GCA_011322515.1 Leucothrix mucor | reverse complement strand
CCCCCCCCCAAAAGTACCTGAATAAAATATCTAAATCACCTGTAATATAAGCCTTAAAATTTGTACTCCGTAGCATGCTCGATATGCATTCCCACGCTGGAGCGATGGGAACGAGGGTGCTCAAACATACTTTAGGAACGTGCACGAAACAACTTCCCGATCTCTAACTTGCCTTTTTACCCCAGCTTGGATGATCTCATTCGTTGCGTAGAGTAATTATGCGCCTCATGAGTTCATCCAATCTGAAATAAAAATTCTCTGCGTTAGAACTTCGAGAAGTTATTCCGTACACGTTCCTTAATAGCTTTTAACTGCGTAACAATTAGTGAAATATATATATCTGAACAAGGAAGTTTCAAGCAATAATTCTACCCGTCTTATCCGCTCTTTTACCCCTGCTGAAATCCTATCAACCGTGGCATGGTCTACCGTTATGCACTTTAACAATATCTTGAATACCGATAAGATGACTGACACCAACACTTTGAACTGGTTGATGTACTAGTGTAAAATATAGCACTCATATTTAAGCAAAGAGTCTTAAAAACACTCTACTTATTTTGTGTAATATAACCTTGCAATATGGATAACAATATGAATTTTAAGAAAAATATAATGACGATAGTTTCAGCATCTTTAGTAACGGTCGGCATAATGAGTACAGCAAGTGCGGAGCGTGAATTTGGAGAAATTTATACTCAATGTGGCATTGGCGCGATGATTTTCAAAAAAAATGAAACATTAGCAGCTATCTCTAACATCACATGGGATTTAGGAACAACGGCTCTCAGCTCAAATATGTCATCAGAAGAAAATTGTAAAGGATCAGCTGTTGCAAAAGCATCTTTTATCCATAGCTCTTACACGGCTCTTGAGCAAGATATTGCTAAAGGCGAAGGACAACATTTGAACGCATTGATGGATATTATGAAATGTGATGCAAAAGTTCGTCAGGATGTAGTTAAGTCAATTCGCACTGACTTTGCTAAAACCGTCAGCACCGTTGCTTACTCAAAAGCATCAGCACAGCAAAAATCTAAGCAGCTTTATGATATGACTAATACGGGTAAAGCCGCTTCATGTGGTACTAAAATTTAAGCACTTACAATAATCTCAAAAATTGCAGAGTCGGTTTCTGTAAACGTCACCGACTCTACATTAGCCCCTATAGTTTTTCACATAAATAAGTCCCCACTTTTAAGGAGTGAAAAACTTATTTTATATGGTTCGCACAAGCTAAGGAACGGACACGAAACAACTTCCCGATCTCTAACTTGCCTTTTTATCCCAGCTTGGGATGATCTCATTCGTTGCGTAGAGTGACTATGCGCCTCATGAGTTCACCCAATCTAAAATAAAAATTCTGCGTTAGAACTTCGGGAAGTTATTCCGTGCACGTTCCTAAGGAATGTGTACGAAACAACTTCCCGATCTCTAACTTGCCTTTTTATCCCAGCTTGGGATGATCTCATTCGTTGCGTAGAGTAACTATGCGCCTTATGAGTTCATCCAATCTGAAATAAAAATTCTGCGTTAGCACTTCGGGAAGTTATTCCGTGCACGTTCCTAAAGCTTGGACTCCTGTGGAGATTTAACAAATGAATATCATTTCCTTTTTTCTTAATTCAATGGAAAAGGTAATATAAAGTCATTGTGTTCAAATCACTCAACGCACACTCGCGGCTCTAAATGCGACAATTTCATCAATCACATCCTCCTCTTTAAGCCCATCTCCACTACTAAGCTCTTTCTTTTTTATATCCATAATTTCAGAGAGTTTTTCCAATTTTTTGGTGATAATAGATAGTGCCACTTTTCTTTTCGCAATATTTTTTTCGGCCTGTTGGTACTTCAATTTTATTGCTTCCAACTCCTCCTCAAGCTGCGTCTTTTTAACCTTCATGCCTTCTATGTTTGACATATAGCGCCCTAAATCATCGGGCGAAAAGCTATCTACCTGCAGTTGTGAGAATAGTTTTTCTTGGTGCTGCAAACGCCACTGCCCATATTGCTGCAATTCATTGTATTTCTCTGCGGCTTCGCGTTCACAGGCTAGCAAGTACTCTTTACTCTTTTGTAACGCGATGGTCGCCCCTTCTTTACGCCGCTTTCTTAATGTTTTTAATTGTTCTAGGCTCATTGAAGAATCTGCATTAGTTGTGGAATAGATGCCGATGCATCCCACACCTCATCTGGTTTTTGTGTCAAAAAATCATTAATAGCATCAATTTTTGCTAGCGCTTCATCGGCCTCAGGGTCAACTCCTGCTTGATACTCACCTACACGCACTAAAAACTCTATTTCCTTATGCTTCGCCATGATGCTACGCACTTTTGCTGCCGTCTCAACATGCTGAGGATGCACTATCGCAGGCATAACACGGCTTAAGCTTTGTAATATATCAATGGCGGGATAATGGTTTTTTGCCGCCAAGTCACGTGACAATACAATATGCCCATCCAGTAACGAGCGGATTTCATCGGCAATGGGATCAGACATATCATCTCCCTCAACCAAAACGGTATAAAAAGCAGTAATTGATCCTTTATCAGAGCGCCCTGCCCTTTCCACTAATAAAGGCAATTCTGCAAAGACAGAGGGCGGAAATCCACGCCGCGCAGGAGCCTCACCTGCTGCCAAGCCAATTTCACGTTGCGCACGAGCAAAGCGTGTTAATGAATCCATCATTAATAAAACGCTTTTACCTTGGTCACGATAATATTCAGCAACTGCGGTTGCAACATAGGCAGCCTTCAGGCGCTCAATTGAAGGGCGATCAGAAGTTGATACAATCAACACCGTTTTTTTCATCCCCTCTTCACCCAAGGCATCTTCAATAAACTCTCTTACCTCACGCCCACGCTCTCCAATCAACGCAATAACATTGACATCAACTTCTGCATGTTGCACCAACATACTCATAAAAAAACTTTTACCCACCCCAGCGCCTGCAAATACACCCATGCGTTGCCCTATACCACAGGTTAATAAACCATCCATTGCTTTAACACCCAAGCCCATTGGCTCTCTAATAATGTCACGATCTAATGGCGATGGAGAAGGCGCAATGACAGGATAACTTTCTTCAAGATACACCGCGTCCCTACCACCTTTATCAATAATATTACCCACCCCATCCAACACGCAACCCACCAGCTGATCGCCCACCGCGACATGTAAGGATTTACCTGTTGCAATGACCGCCGTTCCTGTTGACATACCTCGCATATCGCCAATAGGTGCGAGCAAGACTTCATTATGGTCAATACCAATCACTTCTGCTGGCGTAACCTCATCGGAGGTATTATTTTTTAAGATACACAACTCGCCAATACTCGCTTGTGGCAAAATAGCACGCACAACCGTTCCTGCAACCTGCACAATACGACCGTGCAACATAAGCGATGGAACATCACGAACTGCATCTTGTAACAACTCAGGTATATATTTAAATGACATAAGGCTAGTTACCTGACACTTGCAAACGACCCAAAGGGTTCAAACGCACTTCTGAGGTTAACTCTTGAAATGCTAGTACAGGAATCACCACCATTTTAGAGGCAAAATAAGTGCTTAAATGGCGACGCAATTCCATTGACGTTAGCACCACAGGACGTGCGGTTAAATCAGCTTGATTCTGCGCTGCTTCTTCATTATTTTTTAATGTTTGAATAAAGAAGTCTGACACTTCGGGTGCTAAATCTAAAAAAGAACCTGTCGGCAATTGGCGAATACTACCTTTAATCGCATTTTCAGTTTCAGGTTCTAGTAAATAGACAGGTAATGTTAAGGAGCCATTTGAAAACTTATGGCTAATTTGGCGTTTCAGTCCCATGCGTACATATTCTGCCAACATCGGTATATCTTTTTCTGTCTCACCCCGCTCAATAATGGACTCTAATATTTGACGCAAATCACGAATGGAAATACCTTCTGCCACCAAACGCCTTAATACATCGGTAATTTTTGGTAAGGGCACTAAGCCCTGAGCCTCTCTAATTAACTCACCAAAACCTTGCCTTTCTAGTTTATTAAAAAGCATATGCACTTCTTGCACACCCACAAACTCAGAAGCATGTTGACGCAATGAGGAGGACAAGTGAAACGCGAGTATCTGCGCGGGATTAAGTGTTTTAATCTTCTGATTTTGTAAATTTTCCGCTTGCTCTTGTGCCACCCAGACCGTTGGCAAACCAGGTAAGAAATTTTCACCTGCCTGATGCGGTATTTGTTTATTATTCAAATTTTCAGAAGTCTCATTAACAAACACCTGCCCAAGCCCTAATTGCCCTTGCGCCACAGGAATGCTTTGAATAAAAATCTTATATTCATCCTGCATACTAGTCATTAGACGAAAGCGAATACCAGGAATGGGAATACCCATATCCAGATAGAATTTTTTACGCACAGCAGTAAATTCATTATGCAAATCTTCTGGGGTTAAATGTTGTCTTGCCTGATCCGTTAATTCAACTAATACGGGAGATACTTCTTCATCATCTGATTTATTAGATGACTCTGCCGCTTTAAAGCGTGCCTGATCTGAAATATTGGCGCCAATTAAAGACGTTCCTCCTGCTTCTTCAAATTGATGCGCTTGTACTTGGCGCATTAATAGTCCCGCTAGTCCCAGTACAAAGCTGAGAAATAGAAAGACTATAAAAGGAAAGCCAGGGATCAGCCCCATAATAAAGACAACACCCGATGCAATAAGCAATGCATTAGGCTGGGACATCATTTGATTACCAATATCTTGCCCCAAATTGGTATTTTCATCTGTGGTAACACGGCTAACAATAATGCCCGCCGTAATCGAAATAAACAGTGCAGGAATCTGCGATACCAGACCATCACCAATGGTTAGGATTGAGTACAACGCACCCGCATCACCAAAAGACATATTTTGTTGCATCATGCCAACGGAAATACCACCAAGAATATTGACAAAGATAATCACCATACCTGCAATGGCATCCCCTTTAACAAACTTCATCGCGCCGTCCATCGAGCCATAAAGTTGACTGCCTTTCTCCAGATTATTACGACGCACGCGTGCTTCGTCCATCGTGATAGTGCCTGAGCGTAAATCACTATCAATACTCATTTGCTTACCTGGCATTGCATCAAGAGAAAAGCGTGCACTGACTTCTGCAATACGCTCTGAGCCTTTAGTAATAACGATAAACTGCACAATGGTAATAATAAAAAAGATAACAAAACCGACCACTATATTACCGCCTACCACAAATTCACCAAAGGTGGTTACAATGGCTCCTGCATCTGCTTGCAATAAAATCAATCGCGTTGTAGAAATACTTAATGCGAGGCGGAACATGGTGGTAAGAAGTAACACCGAGGGAAAAGAGGCAAATGCCAGAGGCGATGGCATATAAACGCCAATCATTAGCAATAAAATAGCACCACTAAGGTTGATACCAATCAATATATCAATAACAAAAGTCGGGATTGGCAAGATCATCAAAAAGGCAATCATTACCAAAAATATTGCCAAGACAATATCGTTGCGCTTCGTTATTTTTAATAAAAAATCTTGGACGTTGTCACTAAACATCTATAAACCTTCAGGAAGATAATTCAAAATCATAGATAAAGTTTTTCTGTCATCTTCCTTAAGTGGTGGTAATCAAATTACCTAGCCCAGCTGTCTCTAACAACTGTTCAACATCCTTGCTGACATTTTTAAACTCTACGTCATAGTTATTATTGCGCTGATCGCTCAATAAGACACAAACTGCATCAGCGGATAAGTAAGTGCTTGCTCTCATATCCATAATTAAACGGTCATTGATAGGTGATTTTATATCTAACAATACACTTTTTAATTTGGATGCACTTTCGGCATCAACAGCACCATCAAAGGTAACCACCGTTGAATATACCGTTTCATGTACTTTCATTTTTCATCAATCCTTTGTATTTAGGAAGTTCCAAGCAATGATTTTACCCATCTTACTTGCCCTTTTGCTCCTGCTTGAATCATCTCAATCATGGCGTAGAGCAACTATGCGCCTCTTGAGATGCTCCAATCAGGAACAAAAAATCAGCGTAATAGAGGTAAATTCATTACTTGGAACTTCCTTACTAAACATAAACCATCCTGATTTATGGGGGATTAGTGGGCTCTTCATCAAATGCCTTCATTGCACTAACCACATATAAAATATCTTTTTTAACAGCAATCACTTTTACTCGGGTTCCTGCTGCTAAATCATCACCTCGAACTCCCCAAGTCTCGCCTTTAAAAACAACTTCGCCAACACCATCTTTAATTTCCTTTTTCAATGTAATTTTCTGCCCTATTAATTGTTTTCCTGGATAAACAGCCAAGACATTATCCACGCCATGAAATAAAGACCTAAAGAGTTGTAAAATAAAAGACCCTAGAAAAATAATAACGAGTATAAGAAGCAACTGCCAATACCATTCCATCGCATTATTCATGAACAGTAACAGACCTGTCACTCCTGCCGCGATACCAAACCACATAGAAAAATCATCAGGAAGTGCGATGTGTTTTAAGAGGCTAAAACCATTTGCCTGCTCTCTTAACTGTCCAAGTTTAGGGTTAACATGCTCAAAATAGGCATTGCGAATAGTTCGCTTACTGTTATTCAATTTGTCAGATAATTCGCTGATTTTTTCTCTCCAGAAAAATAGTATTTTTAGGTTCGCAAGGAAGTTTCAAGCACCTGTGCATAGGTACTCCTACTTATTCTCTCTTCGACATTATTAGATAGTCATTAGCAATATGACCAGTCTTGCCAGACCAAACGTATATTTATAAAGAACATAGGGCTGAGGATCAAAACAAAAAACTACTCATTCGACTGCTGAATCGCTCGTGCCGCACCTTCAATAGTTGACGATGGAATATACTGGTCAATATCACCTTCATTTGCCAACTTCGTTGCTAACTCGGGATCAGCTATAATCTTTACGCGTTCTTTATTGGCTATTTCTATCATTTTAAAACTCATTCTATTCTTACCAATAGCCAGCAAAATGGGTAATGGCAAGTCCTCTTTATATTTTAATGCAACGGCCAAATTCATCCCTACAATGATCACTCTGGATTCTTTGACTTTTTTATTAAGATCCTGCTCCAGCATTTTGCGTTGCTCTTCTTTTCGCGCACCTTTTATTTCAGGATCACCTTCTTGATTTTTATATTCACGCTTCACCTCATCCTTAGTCATACGCTGATCTTTCGTAAACTGAGCTTTTTGGAACATAAAATCCATTGCTGCCACAACGATAAGAACAGGTAGCAAAATCATAATTAATTTTTTCAGCAGACTTTGAAACACCAGCATTTGACAGCTTACA
The DNA here is from genome assembly GCA_011322515.1 of Leucothrix mucor. Classification (GTDB taxonomy): domain Bacteria; phylum Pseudomonadota; class Gammaproteobacteria; order Thiotrichales; family Thiotrichaceae; genus JAGLBW01. The sequence goes on along the minus strand of DRMS01000193.1, from coordinate 3,631 downwards.
TCGCACTGCGATAGGTCATGCATATAGTCACGTATTCCCAACCGAACAACATAGGTAATAATAATACTCATGCCTATAATTTTAATAATGGAAAACAAGGTCTTAATGACTGATTTTACAGAAAATATGCGTCCAAACCCTTTGATTGGACTAATCTTTTCCCCTTTAGGTATAACAGGGTCAACGGAGAATAAAATTCCCGTTTGCAGCACATTACCTAAAATACCTGCTACCAACATCAATAGCGCAAACGGCAAGATAATCGCATAAATCACCTTTGACACGACTTTATCGATGAGATTATCCAGTGCTAGGGGAAAGTCCGTGGTATAAATAAAGGCAGGAATAGAGGTCATCACCTCTTTGATATTGGCAAACATTGAATCCCAGCCAAACCAAAAATACAGCACTGCAAACACAAACATCAGCGTTGGTCCAAACTCTTCACTACGCGCTACCTGAGCTTTTTTACGCGCGTCTCTCAGTTTTTGCGGCGTGGGTTCTTCTGTTTTGCTATCTTTATCCCCACTCACTTCAATATCCTTTCAAGGATCTGAAATGAATCACCAAAATGAAGGAATTGCTCACGTAAAAAATTGGCTATAAAGGTAACGTAATAAATTAATATCAACATACCTACGCCACTTTTAATCGGCATAGTGAGAAGGAATACATTAAGCTGTGGAACTTGTCGGGCAACTAGTGCGGCACCAACTTCAATCAAATACATAACAGCAACAATCGGCCCTGCGATTAATGCGGCGGTATACATTAATAAATCCAACTGGTGTAAAATAACGACCACTGAATCCATATTAAACTTAGGGAAATAGCTATCAATCGGCCATGTTTGGTAACTTAGCAATAACACTTCATACAAGAGCAAAAAACCACCCGAAGCAAATAATAAAGTAACCGCCATTAGTGCCAATACATTACCCAATGGGGATGTCTGATCGGTAATAACTGCTGCAAACTGTTCTGCACTCATGGTTCCCCGTTGCATATCAATAAAATAACCTGCGGCACTTACCGCCCAAAATGGAATACTGAACATAAACCCCATCATAAAGCCCAAAATGCTTTCTTTAATGACGATAATTATAAGGGGAAGGGCTTCTAAAGGCAGGTCTTTCACCTGTTCCATCGTCATGGGGATCGCGACAACCGACAGCACCATTACAACACCATTTCGTACCAAGCCTGGCAAGGTATTACTACTTAAAAAGGGCATGACAACAATAGCACCAAGAATTCGAGGTATCGTAAGCGCCCAAGCGAATAACCATAATTCGCCTTCTTCTAAAAGAAATAATCCATTATCCATAAGTGTTATCTTTTAGGCAAATGAGGAAATTCATTGAATATATTGATCGTAAAATCATACAATTCAGAACCTAACGTCTGCACCGTAAAGGCGATTGCCAACATAACCGCCACTAATTTAAAAGCATGTGGTAATGTCTGCTCCTGTATTGAAGTCAACGCCTGAAATAGACTAACAATCAAACCTACAACCGTTGCGGCTATCAAAACGGGCAATGATAAATACAATACTAATTGCATTGCTTGTGATGTGAGATGAACAATTATTTCTTGTGACATGATTTTTTATTATTAACTTATTGAGAGTATGTGAAATATAGCCAAAATGAGGTTTACGCAAGTTTATTCCCTTTCAAATGGATAACCTGAGCAACACAATCCAAGGCATCTCTATTAATTTTTAGTTGAACAAATTATAGGCTTAATTTGCCAATACATGCATTAATAGACCTACCCTCCAGCTATTGATAACTTAAAATAAGCCCATGCATCAAACGTACCCAGCCATCGACTAAAACAAATAACAAGACTTTGAAAGGCAGTGAAATAATAATAGGCGATACCATGATCATGCCCATTGAAATCAAAATATTGGAAATAATCAGATCAATGATAATAAACGGCAGATAAAGCAAAAATCCTATTTGAAACGCAGAGGTTAGCTCACTAATCAAAAAGGCAGGCACTAGGATTAATAAGTTATCCTTGTTGACTTTATCAGCATACTTTTTAGGCCATATTTTCTTGGTTGTCTGCACAAAAAAGTTACGTTCATGCTGATTAGAATGCTTAATTAAAAACATTTTAAAGGGAACAAATGCATCCTCAATAGCAGGTTGAAGATCTGGATTTTTTATGTCTTCAAAACTCACATCATGGGCATTGAAACGCTCATGCGCCTCCATTAATACAGGTGCCATCACATACATGGAAAGGATAATTGCCAGCCCATTAATCGCCAAATTCGGTGGTGCTTGCTGCAACCCCAACGCACTACGTACCATATGAATAACAATCACTATTTTTACAAAAGAGGTCGTTAATATAGCAAGAAAGGGGGCCAAACCAAGCAGGGTTAAAGCACTAATGAGTATGATAGGATTCGGAAAGCTATCCATTGGTATTGATGCCAAATAAAGAAACAATACGCACACCCACTTTGCCATTAATATCAACTAGCTCACCTGTACCAATCACACGGTTTTGCGAACGTATTTTTACCACCTCTGTAAAGGGTTGCTCCAAATTAATCACATAGCCTGATGTTAAACTTTCCACCTGACTAAACGGCAAGACCAACTCACCAATATCAAAGGTTAGCCTCACTGGCAAATCCCCCATATTTGCAACATCATCATTACGATTTTCATCAGACATTCTTCTTACCCCCGTCATAACAGTTAATTGATTATCTTGTATCCGCACACTAAAACGATCCCCTGAAACAAGGCGAACCGATAGCTCATGATTTATTAGATTTTCTGCTGGCTCAAGCACAAGCACATCAGCAGGTTCCAACTGATCCAGCTCAGAAACGGTTAACATTATTGCTCCTATTTCAACAAAGAGCGGTGTGACATGATTTCGCCACTCATGCCAATAAAGGTAAGATGGCCAACGACTAATAAGCCCCTCTATCACTGGCTGTAGTTTTTTATTCATCGCCAAAATAGCATCTATTGGACGCGTTTGGTTTTCTGTTATCTTAAACACAATTGAATAATCATTAAGATCACTGGGCTTTATTTTTAGAAAATTCAGCACCTTAATTTTTATACCCAAATTAGCAATAATAGTCGCTAATAACGGCTCAAGCGCCATTTCCAGCAACTCAGCTCTAAGCTCTAGCGGAAGATTTTTTAATTTATTTTCAGTAATATACGATCTAATACGCTCAATAAGCGGCCACGACGATAACCATAGCGCAGCAGGCACACCTTCAATTTCTACCAGCAAACCAACCGATTGCTCAGTGACACTAGGCAACTCTGAACGAATAAAAACCTGATAGGAAGCGCTCTGATCTTGCAGAGTAAACTCGATATATTGCGTTTTAGGCGCAATAAAATTCTTCCAGTGAACTAACTCTTCGCTGTCATAACGATGCAGATTGATTTTTTTATAATTGTTATTATTCAGGATCATTTTTTGCCCGCACATGCCCGCTGGGAAATATAATTTAAGATGATTACTTTATTAACGATATTAGGCAAAAACATTCAGACAAAGTGTTGATATAAACATGTTACTGTTTATAACGGATTCTGTTGATGACTCTTATCATAAAGTTATGGTAATTTTTATG
>DRMS01000192.1 GCA_011322515.1 Leucothrix mucor | reverse complement strand
GCAGAGGCAATTATTGAGATTAAAAAGGCCTAACAATGCGCTCGTTCGGACGCAAACTACGCTGCGCTTCGTTTGCGCCGCACAGCTTTATCGTTAGATGCCCAAGATAGAATCATGCCAGAATTAAAAGAAGATGCAGAAAAAAGGGCACTGAGAGAGCTGGAGGGGAAAAATATTGCCCACTATTCAGTACTGCTTAGCGCATGGATCCAAACCAAAATGGAAAGAGATAGAACTATTGTTACTCTTTCTGCTGGTGCTATTGGCCTGCTTGTCACAATACTAACGGCAGTCGGTGTTAAAAGTGTTTGGGAAATACCATTTTATATAATATCTATAATAGCATTTTTAATTTCTATTTGGAGTTCATTGGTTATCTACCAGCTCAACTCCCAACATCTAGAAGAAGCAATTAGAGGGTCATCGGAAAGAGATCCAAGATTAGAGAAATATGATAAGCGTTCAATCGGTGCATTTATTATTGGAGCTCTATCTGCTCTTGTTATAGGAATATTATCAGCTAGTTTTCAACTTACTAAATCAGAGGGGATAATTATGTCTGAAAAAGATAGTTCATCTAAAAAAATTACTAGCAAAGCAACATTAAAAGAAAGTGTGAATGGTATAACAAATTTAAATCCGTATGACATTCCTAATAGAAGTTTAGATGGAATTACAAATTTGAGCCCTCAGGCAATTGAACAGCCAGCAGAGTCACAGAGCCAAACATCAGGCAATAGCAATAATGAGCAAGGTAATTCGAATGTTTCATCATCAAATAATGAGAAAGAGTAAAGCATCTAACAATACGCTCGTTCGGACGCAAACTACGCTGCGCTTCGTTTGCGCCGCACAGCTTTATCGTTAGCCTTATGAGTGGCTCATGAAAAACGCATTGATTTTCTTTCTTTCGATAATAATTCCATTTTCCTATGCAGCAACTGATGGATGGGTTACGAGGGACGGAAAACCAGTCCCAAATTCAAACGCTATAAAAAGTATAAATGGTTTTGGTGGTTGGCTGATTATTACCCCAGATTCTGATTGGGAGAAAAAGTGGAATACATCGCCAGAAACGATACCTTATTTTACTGAGGCAACAGAAGTAACATATGGAAAGGAATTATCAATACTCACTTTTTTCATAAATCCCAAAACAGACGATGCCGGGGAGATTGACGTTCTTTGTGATATTAAGGTGACAAGGCCAAATGGTAGTTTGTCCGTTAATGCTAAAGGAATAAAGTGCGCTTCCGGTAAGCTTAATGGCAATCCGCGTAATATTAGAATGGTTTCTGCGGTTATTAAATATGTTGGGGAAAAAGGTGATCCACCTGGCAAATGGATTGTTGAAGTTACACTAAAAGACAAAGTGCGAGGCATTGTTATACCATTAAAGGCTCATTTCTTTCTACACAGGAAAAAGGCTAACAATCAAATCAACCAGGACCCCCAACTCAATGCGATGCATTGAGTTGGGCGCCTGTTATTCGAAACGTTAGAAGAAAATCGTGAAACAAGTAATTGCCATTCTTATTGTGCTCCTATTGTCGAGCAATGCATATTGGGCTTATAAACTGCTGGATGCAAGTGTTAGCTTATCGTATAGAGATGATCAAATAAAAGATATGAAGCAATATC
>DRMS01000191.1 GCA_011322515.1 Leucothrix mucor | reverse complement strand
GTAGAGCACTATGCGCCTTTTGAGATGCTCCAATCAGGAAGGCTACCAATTTAAGGCGGGATAGTTAATGTTTCTGCTTATTCACCCGCACCCTTGGACAAGCTCAGGAAGCTAGTTCCCTGAGCTTGTCGAAGGGTGCGGGTTGTTTGCTATGACTTTACTTGTCCCACCTTAAGTTGGTAGCCATCAGGAACAAAAAATCAGCGTAATATAGGTAAATTCATTACTTGAAACTTCCTTATATATTTTAAATATATATATCATCTTGTTACAGTACCAACAGAATCCGTCATAATTGATAGAAATTAGTAATAATATTCTTTCTTATCCTTCATAACGCCAGTGCGTTGCTAACTACTTTCCGATGCTGGTGCGCATAGGAATGAGGTGAAAAAAAATAATGAAAAATAATGAAATTTGTTTGGCGACTATAGAAAATAATTCTTTTGATATTATACATATAAAAAAACAAACTAATAAAATATGTATGAATGCGGTCAAAAAAGATGGGTTATTACTTTGGTATGTTAAAAACAAAACACCTGAAATATGCCTTGCTGCTGTGAAACAAAATTCTTTTGCTTTTCTTTGTGTAGAAAAACAGAATTTGGAAATTAGCTTAGAAGCAGTAAGAAATAATTATTTTATGCTAAAATATGTAAATAAAACGAACAAACAAAGCTGTGAGTTATTACCAGTTATATATCCTACGAAAAAACAGTATTTATCTGATGCAAGAGGTTATCTAAACGACTGCTCAGAATGGGATCCATTATTTACAGAGCAACTTGCAGAAAAAGAAGGGTTATCTTTGTCTCTTAATCATTGGAGGATTATTTTTTTGTTTCGCAAACATTATTCAGAATACCAAGTTAATCCATCGTTACAGTTCATTAGAAATAAACTTAGAATGACTTTAGCAAATGACGAAAAACATAATTATTTCTTTTCTTTATTTTTGAATACAAATATGGCTGGAAAATATGCTGGTCTACCTGAGCCTTACCCTTATTTTTAATTAAAAATATTGATGCTCTATAACTATTTTTTCTGTATATCTGTAATATTATCAAAAGAAAAAGTTCACCCAATAAAAGGTTATGGAATAAATAATGCTGTTAATATTATTGTGTAAGGAAGTTCCAAGTAATGAATTTACCTATATTGCGCTGATTTTTTGCTCCTGCTTGGAGTATATCAAGAGGCGCATAGTCGTTCTACGCAACGATTGAGATGATTCAAGCAGGAGCAAAAGGGCAAGTAAGATGGGTAAACTCACTGTTTGGAACTTTCTAACTGAAAAGCGGCAGTTAAAAATCACACAACAGCACATATTTGCCCTAAGTGTCGAAGATCGTTATGATATATCATCCATACCTTATGTGAGGGTAATTCCACTTGTTCAAATATTGGCACTAATTCAGGGTTTATTGGGGAAAATATATGTGGCTGTATAGAGATGCCAACCCCCCAAATAGTTGCCCTAAGACGTGTTGTCGTATTGTCACTACGTAAAACAAATGAGGATGGTTCTTCTGTCGTGAAATATAGAACGTTTTTTGTACCATTTTTACTCCTGAAATCTTTGTGAAAAATGATAAAAAAACTATTTAAAGAATTTCCTGATACCTTAAAGCCCAAAAGCTTATCATTAAACAAAGGTGACTTGCTTTTCAAACAGGGTGAGGTTGTTGCTCATCTTTATTTTATCCAAAAGGGAAAAATAAAGTTAGTCAGAAATACGGTTGATGGTCATCCCGTTGTATTGCATATGGGACAACAAGGCGAGTCTATCGCAGAGGCTTCGCTTTTCTCCGATCAATATCATTGCTCTGCAATTGCGGACTCGCCTTCTGAGCTTTCTGTTGTGAAAAAGGCAGATCTTCTGCAGTTGTTTCAAACTCGGCCTGAGGTAATGATTAATTTATTAGCTATACTTTCACGTCAGGTGAGGGATTTACGCACTATCAATGAAATTAAGAATATTCGCTCTGCAAAAGAAAGAATCCTCACGTTTATTCGAACAAATGTAGATGAGAATGAAGTGATAATGTTGAATGTATCACTAAAAGACTTGGCGCAAAAAATAGGTTTGGCACATGAGACCTTTTATAGGGAGTTAAAGAAGTTAGAAGATTCTGGCGTGCTTCAACGAAACTCTGAGAAAATTAGACTACTATAAAAACACCCTGTATGATTTGAATCATATGATATTTTATTACAACCTCTGTACAGCAATTCCCGCTCTAATTTAAGGTAAACAGCAGTAGTAAGCCATTTGGTTAAAAAATAGCAAACCACTGCTGTTTTTAGAGCCTTATGTAATGCGGTCTACAGCTTGAGCGGGAATTGCTGACCTCTGTATGCTATTTATCAATCAACAACTAATTTGAGGTAGCACCTATGAGTATAAAAAATCCAATTTCTACTACACTATTATGTGCCACATTATTGTGGGGAGCATCTGTGGGTGTTTACGCTAATGAAGAAGTGGCTAAGCCAGTAGAAACTAAGGTTGATACGCGTATTAATCTTGGTTTTACACTCAGTGAAAAAGCTGCATTTTTATCAGAAATGCGACAAATGCTTGCTAGCATACAAGGCATTATTGCTGGCATTGGTAGCGATGACCCTGAGCAAATAATAAAAGCTGCTCGCTATTCTGGTAATAGAATGGCGAGAGCGACACCTAAGTCGATAAAGAAAAAAACACCCTTAGCCTTTAAACAAATAGGTGGTCCAATACATATGATGTTTGAAGAGATGGTTATCCGTGCTGAGACGGATGACATGGATATGTTAGCTGAGTTTACGGGTAAACTAATGAAGCAGTGCCTTGCCTGTCACGCCATGTTTAAGGTGAGCAAATAAAGAGTGTTTTTCCGAGCAACTATAGAGGGGGGTGAGATATAAGGCACCCTTTCTATTTTTCCTCGTTCCCATGCTCCTGCATCACGGGGGTAACCCGCCCATACGCGCCAACTTAAGGGGCTAGTTATATGATTTATAAGTATTTTTAAGAATATCATGATTTATGTAGGTTATTGATAAATAGTATCACATAGACCCAAAACTACTTTGGAAACCCTTAAATACTATATATTTAGCTGTAATCACAAAGTGTATAAAACTTTTAAATACAATAACTTATAGCCTTAAGTTGGCGCGTATGGGTAACCCGCCTCCCGCTCTTGTAAGTTGTTGATTGTTTTTTATATGGGAAATAATGGTTCATTTTAGAGAAAAACACGGCTTTTTCTCTATTTGAATTCGCTATAACCTATTGATTTTTAATGATGGCGGGAGACGGGTTACACCCTCTGGAAGATCATCAGGTTGAATAATTTGTTCATCATGCACTTCTAAGTTCTTTTTTTTCTTTCGGCTTGGCTTTTTCTTCTTTTTTTTATCTTCTGCCTCTTCGTCTTCTGTGTTTTCATCCATTTTGCTGGATTCAAACTTCGGTTTTTGAGTTTCTTTTTTAAGATCCGAGGTTGCGTAACATCAGTTAGTTATTTGGAGAGCTTAGTATTTGCCATACTAGGTATACTGCATTCTTGGCGAAAAATTTTCTTTTAAAAAATCAATAAACATCCGTGTTTTTAAGGATAGGTGCCTCCGTGCAGGGTATAACGCATAAATAGGGTAGCCAGCACCAAGGGAATAGTCTCCTAGTATTTGAACAAGTCGCCCTTTTTCGTAGGCATTACCGAGTGAGTTTTTATCTACCCACAGAACACCTTGACCTTCCTCTGCTGCCTGAACCAATGCTGTGGAATCATTAATCGAGAAAGAGCCATTAATGGCAATAATTTCCTTGCCATTTGGTCCCCAAAACGACCAATTCTTAAATGAACTTTGGCTATTACTGTAGTAAAGACAATCGTGCTGAAGTAAGTCTGTAGGTATTTTAGGTGTGCCATTTTTACTTAAATAGTCTGGGCTTGCACAAATGGTCCAGGTCATTTCTCCGAGTCGCAGGGCAATTAATGAAGAGTTAGGGAGATCGCCCAAGCGTATGCTCACATCAATTTGCTCATCAATTAAATCGACAAACCTATCCTCAAGTAACAGTTGAACGTGTACTTTCGGGTAGAGTGCTTTAAATTGTTTGAGCAATGGTACCAAATGAACTCGTCCAATGCCTATTGAGCAAGACACTTTCAGGTGTCCACGCACTTGTCCTTGCAGCTCCTCAGAAAGTGTTTCAATGCTTTCAAATGCCTCCAACATGCGTGTGGCTTCACTCAAAATTAGCTTTCCTGCTTCTGTTAATTTGACATTGCGAGTGCTTCGTTGAAGGAGGCGAACACCAAGTTTTTTTTCTAGTGCCGTTAACTGTTTGCTAACCGCTGAGCGACTTAAATCAGAGTTTCGTGCGGCGCCACTCAGACTACCATATTGCACAATACGAGCAAATAGAACTAGAGCTGGCAGGCTACTTAATCGTTTATTATTCATTTCTTGTCTGAACTTCCTTTTCGGTAAAATATTGTATCATATTATTTTTTTGATTGTTGAATAAAGGTAAACAGTCTAATGCAATGTTACCTACTTATCCAGACGTACGTTTCTCTCTATACTATCTCCTGTTGGCTATTAAAAAACTTTTATTAGCAAATACATAAACTTACTATAAAGAGAGAATATTATGATGATTACCAATGAAAAACAAATGAGAGCAGTGCAAATTCACCAATATGGAGGGCTTGCTGAGATGTGTTTGGAGAAAATTGCGATACCAGAGCTGGGAGAAGGGGAGGTGTTGATTAAAATTTTCGCGACAGGCGTTAACCCTCTTGACTGGAAAATACGCGAAGGTTATTTGGCTGAAATTATTCCTCACAAGTTACCTTTAACGCTAGGTTGGGATTTCGCAGGAGAGGTT
>DRMS01000190.1 GCA_011322515.1 Leucothrix mucor | reverse complement strand
AGCAATGGATTGGGAACGCCCAAAATTCAACCGTAACCCCTTAGCGTAAACCAGTCAAGACGCAGGAAAAGTTTAGTGTCTTATCCCGAGAGATCTTATACTTAGTTGCAACGTATGCGTCCGAGCAACTACATCTTGTGGTAAGTTAAAAAAGGATTTAGCTTTGCATTAAAAAAAGATGAAGAAGATTAAGACTCGGCAATTGCATCGAGAACAAATGTACGCATTAGTAAGCAAATATAAAGGCACAGAGCAAACTCAGGCTGAATTTTGTACTGAACATCAAATAAAACCAGCCACTTTTCATTACTGGAAAAGGAAACAAGAATCCCAAAAAGAAGAGTCTGCCAATTTTTTAAAGCTTGAAGTGGTGTCATCTGAAGAAAAGAGTCACGATATAGCTGTTATTCGTTTTCCGAATGGGACGGTAGTAGAAATTCCTGTATAATATGTTTTCACTTACACAAAAAATGACTTTTCAGTTATACATGAAGCCAACCGACATGCGCAAAGGCTTTGAAGGTCTAGGTGGACTTGTGCGCAGCCAAATGGGTAGTAATCCTACTGATGGAAGTGTATATATTTTTATCAATAGAAGGCGGACGCTTATGAAACTACTAGTTTGGGAGTCGTCTGGCTTCCTACTTTATTATAAACGTTTAGAGCAAGGCACATTTGAGTGGCCCGTAACTGACGATGCCACAGGCAAGAAGACCATTACCTGGGAGACTTTAGTGCTGATGTTTCAGGGAATAAAACTAAATAATATTAAGCGAAAAAAACGTTATAAAATGCCTTGAATTATTAGGTTGTTATTAAGAATAGTATTACCTTTATACTGTGAGTAAAGATGATATTATAGCAAAGCAAGCCGCAATAATAAAGGCGCGTGACAAAATCATTGCACAACGCAATGCCCACATTGAGCAACTATACAAGATGCTTAAGGGGTTTAAGTCCGAGCGTTATGTGCCCGATCCAGCGCTAGTTAATCAACCGACTTTATTTGCTGAACTAGTGAAAGAAGTGGAACCCTTGGAAAAAGAAGAGACCACAACGGTAAGTTACGAGCGCAAGAAGAAAAAGCATAACGGACGCAATTCGTTTCCTAAGCACCTTCCTGTAAAGGAAGTTATCATAGAGCCTTTAGAAGATACTACTGGACTCGTTAGAATAGGAGAAGAAGTCACAGAAACTTTAGATTATACACCCGCAAGTATCGTTATCATCCGCACCATCCGTCCCAAGTATGCAAAACCTAATAACGAAGGTGTAATCATAGGGGATTTGCCGATTCGTCCAATACCAAAAGGAATTGCGGAAGCCAGTCTTTTAGCTTTTATCTTAGTAAAGAAATTTCTGGATCACTTGCCTTTTTATCGGCAAGTACAGATATTTAAGCGAGAATATGGCTGGGATGTGAGCAAATCCACTTTAAATGACTGGATGGCAGCTTGCACAAAATTATTGGAGCCATTATATAATTTGATGTTAGAAAAAATATTAGCAAGTGGCTATGTTCAAGCTGACGAAACCGGACTAAAAGTACTGGATACCAACAAAAAAGGCGACACTCATAAAGGGTGGATGTGGTTATACTATGCGCCTGAGCAAAAAATGGTGTATTTTAATTATCGCAAAGGACGTGGTCAACATGGCCCTAAAGAGATATTGAAAGGTTACGAAGGCTACTTGCAAGTGGACGGTTATACCGTATATGATATTATAGGCAAAGATCCAAACATTAAATTAGCAGGTTGTCTAGCTCATGTGCGTAGAAAGTATTTTGATGCAAAGAAAAACTTCCCCATGGAGGCTAATAAAGTGCTGGGGCTTATCAAAAAAATCTATCTCCTGGAGCGAAAGTACAAGGAAGAGAAACTGACTATCGCGGAAAAAACGAAGAAACGACAAGAAGAAATTTTACCAATTATGTCTGAATGGAAAAACTGGATTGACAAGCAAATCCTTATAGCAACCCCTAAAAGTGATTTAGGGAAAGCACTGACCTACAGCGTCAACCAGTGGCACAAAATAGAAACTATTATCAATAATGGTCGAATTGAGTTGGATAATAACTTAATAGAAAATGCTGTGCGTCCATTGGCTTTAGGGCGTAAAAACTATTTATTTGCAGGTTCCCATTCTGGAGCAGAAAGAATTGCTATTTTGTATTCAATGCTTCATACTTGTAAAAAGAATGACGTAAACCCATACCTTTGGCTTAAAGATGTCTTAAGCCGACTACCTAATCAGAGCATCCAAAAACTAGATGAACTACTTCCAAATAACTGGAAAAACCAATCGAAGGGGGTGTAGTTGCTCGGACGCTTACTAAGCTCCAACTAATTTTAAATTATCTAAACGCCTCTTAAACATTGAATCTGAACAGCAACTCCCACAACTATCACAAATGTATAAGCCATTATCACAAGCTTTCGAGATACGGCTATCTATTATATTATTACATTCTCCATTTAAACAATGATTTAAATATATTGT
>DRMS01000189.1 GCA_011322515.1 Leucothrix mucor | reverse complement strand
TAAAACAAACATCGAACCTGCAACATAACCACCCGCAACCGTATGAATAAACTTCACCTGTGCGACAGGGTTAAATAATATTTCGCTAAAGCTAGTTAGCTCCATCCGCATGGTTTCGATATTTAACTCTGCACCAACGGGATTTTGCATCCAACCATTTGCGATTAGAATCCAAAGTGCAGAAAGGTTGGTACCAAGCGCCATTAGCCATGTAACAGACAAATGCTGTACGGCACTAAGGCGTTGCCAACCAAAGAAAAATAAACCAACAAAAGTTGACTCTAAGAAAAACGCCATCAAACCTTCAATTGCTAATGGCGCACCAAAAATATCCCCTACATAATGTGAATAATAGGACCAGTTTGTACCAAAGGAAAACTCCATCGTTAAGCCTGTTGCAACCCCAATGGCAAAGTTAATGCCAAACAGTTTGCCCCAAAACTTAACCATGTCTTTATAGACTTGTTTCCCTGTCATAACATAGACAGACTCCATAATGGCAAGAATAAAGGTCATGCCAATGGTCAACGGTACAAATAAAAAATGATATAGCGCGACAGTAGCAAACTGTATACGCGATATATCGACGACTTCTTCTGCGGGTATCATAATTTCTCCTAAGCGGTGTGATAATATTGGTTTATAACATTGTAATAACCAACTGTCTATTTTATACGCTTTTTATCGGAAAATAATTGATATATCGCAAAAAAACTACTACGGAAACTTCGTCTGAGAATGTGCTGGAATAACGCCGCTATCTTCTAGGGAAGTTCCAAGCAGTGAAGCCATAAATTTTGTCTCCTTATCAATTGTCCTGTCATTTCGTTATAAAGAAACCATTGAAATATCAGCATCCTTTATTGGAAAGAAAAGTAGTTTATATTTTGGGACTGTCAACTTAAGGTGGGATAAGTAAAGTAATAGCAAATAACCCGCATCCTTTGATAAGCGCAGGGAACTAGTTGGATAAACTCAGAGGAGAGCGCTTTCTGAGCTTGTCAAAGGGGGCGGGTGAATAGCAGAAACATTAACTGTCCCGCCCGTTTTTCAATAATATTATGGAAAGAGTCCCCATCTGGCATCGGCGGTTTGAAAAGTTTTTCATTATTATATTGGAGCTGAGGATTTTTAAGCCCTCACGTAAAATTAAGTAAATTATTTTAAACTAGCCAAAGCATAATGTGATTTAGGTAATCCATGTTTTTTTAAACGACGATACTCAGCCATTACCTTTTTAACATAATTTTTAGTTTCGCGGAAAGGCGGAATACCACCGTATTTCCTTACATTGCCAGGTCCTGCATTGTAAGCTGCAATAGCAAAGCGTTTTTTGCCTTTGAACATACTTAACATTTCACTGATGTATCTTACACCTGCTTGAATATTTTGTTCAGGATTCCAAGGATTGCTGATTTTCATCATATCAGCAGTACCAGGCATTAATTGCATTAACCCTATTGCGCCAGCGCGTGAATGGGCTCTTTCGTTGAAGCAGGATTCTTGTTTTACAATGGCGTGGATTAACTCCTCTTCCACACCATAAACTCTTGAGTATACTTGTATAGTGCGTTGGTAGGCGCGTGCTTTAGAGACTAAATGTTGTTTATCCGAACATCTATAGACAATACCATTGCCATTGCCTTTTCTTTTAGAAGGCTTTCTATATAGAGCTTTTTTAAATGAATGCGCCTTATTAAAAACAGCCTTTTTCTTCTTTTTAACCTTGTAAACTTTAATCAGCTTATAACCTTTTTTCTTAATGCGTTGATCGGTTAAAATCGAGGAGCCATCTGCGCCGATATACGAATAAACATTTGCATAGCTAACAGTACTGATTAGAAGGGATATAATGCCAAAAGATATTGATACTAGGGGATTTTTCATAAAAGTATTTATTAGTTTGAATTTTTATTATTAGGGTAGATATTCGTATGCATTAGCGAAATACTAACGTGGTGTTGCTATGAGTTCTAGGTGAAAGCGATAAATGGAGGGGGAGTAAACTTCATATGGGGCAACAAAAGTGTAAACTATAGACATTCATTTATTAAATTTCCGCACCCTTCGACTCCGCTCAGGGAGCTGTACCCTGAGCGGAGTCGAAGGGTGCAATTATTTATGTGAAAAACTATACTTTTCTATTGAGCGTGAAAAATACCGATTTCCTGAATAAATTCACAACGCCATTCAAACATAATTTCTGTTACTATCAATGCAATAATAACTAATCTATGGGTTTATCCATGCCTCCTATCAAACGCCATAAAACCGTTGCCGTACAAATCAATCATATTACTATCGGCAGTGATTCTCCTGTTGTAGTTCAATCCATGACTAATACAAATACTGCTGATGTAGTACGCTCGGTTAAACAAATTCATGAACTGGCTAATGCAGGTTCTGAGCTGGTGCGTATTACTGTAAATAATATGGAATCCGCACAGGCAGTTGCTGAAATACGTCAACGTCTGGATAAAATAGGCTGTAATGTTCCGTTGATTGGTGATTTTCATTTTAACGGGCATAAGTTACTAACAGCAGTGCCTGAATGTGCTCAAGCATTGGCTAAATACCGTATTAATCCTGGCAATGTAGGACGCGGTAAGCGTAGGGATGAGCAGTTTGCGCAGATGATTGGTTTCGCCGTTAAGTATAATAAAGCCGTGCGCATTGGGGTTAACTGGGGGTCAATAGATCAGGAGTTACTGGCGCGTAAACTGGATGAAAATGCGCAATTGGATCAACCACGTGATATCGGCGAAGTGCAATATGAGGCGCTCATTGAATCAGCACTCAGCAGCGCACAACAAGCGGAGGAATATGGTCTAGCACATAATAAAATTATTATTTCTTGCAAACTCAGTGGGGTGCAAGGTCTTGTACGTACTTATCAGGACTTAGCGCAGCAATGTGATTATCCACTGCATTTAGGGCTAACCGAAGCAGGCATGGGCAGCAAGGGAATTGTTGCTTCAACGGCCGCGCTGTCAATATTATTGCAACAGGGTGTTGGTGATACGATTCGCATTTCATTAACACCAGAACCAAATGCACCACGCGAGAAAGAAGTGATTGTTGGACAAGAAATTTTACAGAGCCTAGGTTTGCGCTCATTTACACCTCAGGTTGTTGCCTGTCCTGGTTGTGGGCGCACTACTAGCGATTATTTCCAGCATTTGGCAGAAGATATTCAATCCTATTTACGCAATCAAATGCCCGTATGGCGAGAGCAATATAAAGGGGTAGAAGCGATGTCAGTTGCGGTAATGGGTTGTGTTGTTAATGGCCCTGGTGAAAGCAAACACGCCAATATCGGTATTAGCCTACCTGGCAATGGTGAAAAACCCGTTGCGCCTGTGTATGAAGATGGTGTCAAGACGGTTACCCTAAAAGGAGACAATATAGCCGTTGATTTTCAGAAGCTATTGGATGCTTATATTCAACGAACTTATGCGGTTCAATAAGTTTAAGAATTTCACCACGGAATACACAGACTACACGGAAGGTATAAATAATGTTTCTGTGTATTCCGTGGTAATTATTATATTTAACCCCACCTAAAACTAGAATGAAAAAATTTAAAATAGCAACATGGAATGTAAACTCCCTACGCGTGCGCCTTGAGCATGTCATTAAATGGTTAGCGGCTGAACAGCCTGATGTTTTAGTGCTACAAGAGACGAAACTTACTGATGATCACTTCCCCGTAGAGGATATTAAAGCGGCGGGTTATCACGTCGTTTTTTCTGGGCAAAAAACATACAATGGCGTTGCGATCCTAAGCAAGATTACAGCAGAAGATACGATTATGGATATTCCTAAGCTGGATGATCCACAGCGACGTATTTTAGCTGCAACGATTAATGATATACGCATTCTTAATTTATATGTGGTCAATGGTTCTGAGGTAGGCTCTGATAAATATGCCTATAAATTAAACTGGATTAGCAAAGTCACTGACTGGGTTTCTGAACAGAAAAAACAGCATCAAAAGTTTATTATTTTAGGTGATTTTAATATTGCACCAAATGATAACGATGTGCATAACCCAAAATCTTGGCATGAGCGAATTTTATGCTCCACACCCGAGCGTCAAGCCTTAAAAAAGTTGCTTGAGGTAGGTTTTGTGGACAGTTTCCGCCAATTTGAACAGCAAAATAAAACATGGAGTTGGTGGGATTATCGTCGTGCTGGCTTTGAAAAAAATATGGGATTAAGGATTGATCTTATTTTATCCAGCCATTTATTAAGCGAGCGTTGCACCGCTTGTTTTGTTGATAAAGAACCGCGTGGATGGGAAAGACCTTCTGATCATGCACCTGTTATTGCTGAGTACAGAATGTAAAATCCCACATAGAGTAGCACTATCGGATGGGGCTTAGGAAGTTCACCTGTTAATTCATAGCCTTAAAAAGAAAACAAAATCATCTCGCAAAGACGCAGAGTACGCCAAGAAAAGATAAGAAACCTCCTCTGCCTATTTCGTGTCTTTGTGAGAGATATGTTTTTTGTCCCGCCTTAAGTTGCTAGCCATTAGAGGCTACCGACTTAAGGCGGGACAAGTAAAGTCATAGCAAACAACCCGCACCCTTCGACAAGCTCAGGGAACTAGCCCTTCGGTAGACTCAGGACACCGCTTCCTGAGCTTGTCGAAGGGTTGCGGGTAAGTAGGCAGAAACATTAACTGTCCCGCCTTAAATTGGTAGCCCAATTTACCTCTACGAGCAAAAAATTAACACTCAACTTTTGTCTTTACCTTATTAACCTTGTCATAACACTGATCAGAGCCTGCCCCCCCATAAAACCTATCGTTACCTTGGCTGCCGTAGAGTCGGTCATCTCCACTACCACCTTCATGTAAGTCATCGCCATAGCCCCCGTACAGCTTGTCATTGCCGCTATTACCACTTAGATAATCATTATGTGGTCCGCCATGAAGCATATCATTACCCTGTTTTCCTAGAATTCGGTCATTGCCCTCACCCCCAAAAAGTGTGTCATTACCCGTTCCGCCGTCTATATAGTCACTTGATGAGCCTCCTTGGATGGTATCATTACCCTGATTTCCAAATAAAATATCTCTACCTTCGCTACCGTGTATAAAATCATTGCCCATATTGCCATAAATTTTGTCATTTCCTGGGTTGCCGTAAATTTTATCATTACCCGTTCCACCATAAAGGGTGTCATTACCTGTCCCCCCTAAAATAGTGTCATTTCCACGATTTCCATAAATAGTATCAGCGCCAGAACCGCCACAAATTACATCATTACCACCTCTGCCATCGATGCGATCATTACCCGCACCTCCCCAGATAACATCTTTATGCTGACTGCCATTAATATAATCATTGGAGTTAGATCCCCAAAGGGTGATGCGTTGACCATTACAGTATGTAGGTGCGCCTGAAGGGCGATGAGTTGATTGTGCCGCAAGCGTGGTTTGTAGGCTAATAATTCCACTAAGTGCTATTAATGAAACGGTCATTTTTATTACGATTTTCATAAATTAATCCATTTGATTTCTGTATCCACAGGGAAAAAATATTTTATAAACGTTCGCCTATTAAATGTTTATTCTAGAGTATCGCTGTGCCTACCTTTGAAACTCCACATAGTGCGCATGCCAATACTCTAAAATGGCTGTGAAATTAAGGAAGTTACAAGCAATGATTTTACCAATCTTACCTGCCCTTTTGCTCCTGCTTGAATCATCTCAATCCTTGCGTAGAGCAACTATGTGCCTCTTGAGATGATCCAATCAGGAACAAAAAATCAGTGCAATATCAGTGCAATATAGGTAAATTCATTACTTGGAACTTCCTTAGGAATGAGCACGGAATAACTTCCCGAAGTTCTAACGCAAAATTTTTATTTCAGATTGGATGAACTCATAAGGCGCATAGTCACTCTACGCAACGAATGAGATCATCCAAGCTGGGATAAAAAAGCAAGTTAGAGATCGGGACGTTGTTTCGTGCTCATTCCTTATTTATGCAAAAAACTATATAGGTAAATTAAATAGATTAATTCAGTCAACTAATCAAGTTATTGGGTGTAATTTAAGCTTCTTATATTTAAGCAGTAATTGAGATAATAATCCGCATATTAGGTTGTCAGGATAGATTATGATCTCTTATTTATCGTTATATTTCTGCAAGTAAACGCTTTGTCATACTCGCAGCCTGTGATGCATAACCACCACCGAATAAATTATAGTGATTGAGGGAGTGATAAAGATTGTAGAGTGTTTTACGTGTGGCATATCCCTCATCTAGAGCAAAATGCTCGTTATAGACAGCATAAAAGTCGGTGTTAAAGCCACCGAATAATTCAGTCATGGCAATATCAGTCTCACGGTCGCCATAATAGACCGCAGGGTCAAAAATAACAGGGTTGCCATCTGTATCATGCGCCTGATTTCCGCCCCATAAATCACCATGTAATAGAGAGGGTTGCGGGTTATAGTTAGTAAAAAAGTAATCCAATCTCTCACAGAGCGTTAGTCCATTCTCATAATCTATCCGTGAATAGCCTTTTTTTAATGCCCTATTAAGTTGTGGCAATAAACGCTGTTGTTTCCAGAATGTAACCCATGAGGCGTTTTGCACATTGCTTTGCGGTGTTGCACCAATGGTATTATCCCTGTGCCAACCGTGAATTTTTGCCTGACATTGATGCATGATTGCCAGCTTTTCAGCGGTTAGCGCATTGCCACTACCATTGGTTAATGAAATATACTCAATCACTAAATAGGCGCTTTGTTGTGTTTCGCCATAGCAAATGACTTTTGGACAGCGAATGCTATGTGTATTATAAATTTCATTTAGCCCATCTGCCTCAGCAATAAACATATCCAGTAAATGAGGACTATTCTCTTTGATTAACCATTGGTTCCCTTTGTCGTCACTTACTTTGGATACTTGATTAATACAGCCACCACTAATCGATTCGAGTTGTTTAAAGTGTACCGTTGTTTTTAATGTATCACCGATATTTTCAGCCATACTGAGGAGTTTGTTTGAATTAGATAATTCTTTGCCGTTCATCTTTTTATCCTTAGGGTGATTTCGGATTGTGCTTTAATTGATCTGTATAAGGAGATTACAAGTACTGAAACCTCCTCACTAAATCTTCTTTTGGAGTCGAAATAATGAATACTATCAGAAAAAAAAATGGCTTCACGCTAATAGAAGCTGTAGTCACTGTCGCAGTAGCAGGCATTTTATTAAGTATCGCTATTCCTTCATTTTCAAAAATGATCGAAAGAAATAGAATCTCTTCAGCAACCAATGAGTTTATGTCAGCAATGATGCTAGCAAGGAGTGAAGCGGTAACGCGTACTATTCCAACCAGTATATGTGCTAGTGATACGGGGACATCATGTAATGGTGCTTTAAATAATTATGCAAAAGGTTGGGTTATTTTTTCTGACTGTGATGCTGATGGTGTAATTGATAATACCGCCACTACCTGTGACTTTGATGGTGATGGCACAGTTGATAAGGATATGGTTATTAATGTACATAATGGTTTTAAGAAATTGCTTATTTTAGGCTCAGGTGCTGCGATCGATAAATTTACTTATAATGTTTCAGGTCGTCCCGCAGGTGCGACGAGTAGCTTTAGTGTAGGTCGGGATTCTTCAACCCTTAAGAAAAAGGTATCCGTGGCGCTTACGGGCAGGCTTAAACATGAAAACTTATAGATAATGGTGGGTTGATTAAGGAGGTTCCAAGCAATGAATTTACCCATCTTACTTGCCCTCCTACCCCTGCTTGAATCCTATCAATCGTTGCGTAGAGCGACTATGCGCCTCTTGAGATACTCCAATCAGGAGAAAAAAATCAGCGTAATGTTAGTAAATTCATTACTCCAAACTTCCTAAATAGAGTCACAATCCTTGCTTACAATGATCAAGACGAACTATTATAGAAAGCCCCTTTGTATAAAGTAGCAATAAAAATGCCAACAGAGTTAACGTTATTTCCAGTCAATAGTGTTCTATATCCTAACGGGCTGATGACCGTTAGGATAATAAAGCCACACGAGCTATCAATGGTTAGCGATTGTAGCCGTAATGAAAAAGCATTTATGATGGCATCACGTATAGACAAAGCTGAAAATACAGACTCAACACCTTTTAATGAAATCGGAACGCTTGCTTATATCGTTGATTTTGATATGCCAAGTTCAGGGATATTAGAAATCAGTTGCCGTGGTTTAGAGAGGGCTAAAATTACTTGCTATAAAACACGTGCTGACGGCTTGATAATAACGCAAATAGAACGGCTTCCTTCCATAAAATATTTCAAGCTACCTAGAAAATACCAAGTGCTTCAAGAGGTCTTACGAAGCTATACAGAGCGTGATGGTATGCAGCGTTATAAAGAGGAGCTTGAAGAAGATTGGGATAATCCTGATTGGCTAGGATGCCGTTTAAGTGAAATATTGCCAGTTAGTCGGCAACAACATTATGAGCTGTTAGTTATGGAGCCGCTTGAGCGTCTCTTTCAAATCAAGAAACTGTTGAAAAAATAGTAAGCTAACAAATAAAGAGCATAAACCTCACGCTCTCTACTTGCTTCGCCTAAAAAGCCCCGTTGGTGTCCCCAATCAAAACTTGCTAGTTCAAATTACCCATAGCCCTATGGGTATTGAGGTAGGATTATAAATATAAATACGCCTCATGCATTAAACTAATAAGTAAAATTTATCACAACCAATATGCTGACTTCAAGCTTATTTTAATTATTTATAGCATATTAGTTAAATTTATTGGCTTTTATGGAGTGCTATAGGTCATTATTTTTATTTGAATATTAATAAACTCTTATTAAGTAATGACTTATATATAAGTGTAATTATCTAGCTAATCCGTCTGGTTTACAGTGCTTTCCTGAGTAAAATACATTCTATAACCACTTTTTTAACAAGGATAAGTAAATTATTAGCAATTCTTGTTGCCATGTTACGTGATAATATCCTGTCTTCAATTTTTCTTAATTTAAAAACAACTCATATGAATACAATCTCACAGCGTATTGCTAACGAATTAAATATTAAAGAACAACAAGTTATAGCAAGTATTCAATTGCTAGATGAAGGGGCTACGGTGCCTTTTATTTCACGCTACCGTAAAGAAGTAACGGGTGGATTAGATGATATACAGCTTAGAACCTTGCATGAACGCTTAGACTATATGCGTGAGCTTGATGTGCGTCGTGCTACGATTATTAAAAATATTGATGAGCAAGGAAAGTTAAGCAAAGAATTACTCCAGTCGCTTAATGAAGCCGAAACTAAAACACGCCTTGAAGATTTATACCGTCCGTATAAACAAAAACGTCGCACTAAAGGACAAATTGCCATTGAAGCGGGTATTGAACCCTTAGCTGATGCCCTATTAAATAATCATGATCTAGATCCTGAACAACAAGCACAAGCATATATTAATAAAGATAAAGCCTTTAAAGAGGCGTTTCATGATACTAAAGGCGTATTGGATGGCGCTAAATTTATTCTTATGGAGCGCTTTGCCGATGATGCGGACTTGGCAGAAAAATTACGTGATTATATGAGTCACCATGCCAAACT
>DRMS01000188.1 GCA_011322515.1 Leucothrix mucor | reverse complement strand
CCTTTACCCGCTCAGGTGTGAACTATGAAGCGGGGGCGAAAACACCCCTTTCTGCTATTTTTGCGGCTTTTTTTCTCGTCATTATTGTCTTACTCATTGCGCCTTTAACGGCTTATTTACCGATAGCAGCAATGGGCGGTATTATTCTTTTAGTCGCCTTTGGGTTAATTGATTTTTATCATATAAAACAAACGCTAGCAT
Source organism: Leucothrix mucor (assembly GCA_011322515.1). Classification (GTDB taxonomy): domain Bacteria; phylum Pseudomonadota; class Gammaproteobacteria; order Thiotrichales; family Thiotrichaceae; genus JAGLBW01. The sequence continues at coordinate 21,888 of DRMS01000188.1, read as the reverse complement.
TTAATAAATCAGAATCAGCTATTTTGTTAACCACTTTTTTTGCTACTTTATTTCTGGAGCTTGAATTTGCTATTTATATGGGGGTTTTGCTGTCGCTTATTTTGTTTTTAGCTAGAACATCAACACCCAATATTCCTGTATTATCCGTCGATAATGATCCCAAAAATGTGCATAAACGCTTTATTGATATTGAAGAAAAACCCATTGAGGAATGCCCGCAACTCAAGGTGATTAGAATTGATATGTCGATTTATTTTGGTTCCGTCAATCATATACAAAAGACCATTGGAAAAATTGTAGAAGATGAAAAAATCGTGCATATATTGATTGAAGCGAGTGGTATTAACTTTATTGACCTTGCAGGTGCTGAAGTGTTGGTGTCAGAAAACAAGTGTTTATTAAAGCAGAATGGTGGATTGTACTTTGTTGGTTTAAAGCCTAATGTTTATGAATTTACGGCTAAATCAGGTTTTATAAGGCAAATTGGCAATGATCATTTCTTTGATTCTAAATTACTAGCAGTACGTAGTATTTATAAGCGCTTGAATAAAGAGACTTGTTCAAATTGCCCTGTGAAAATATACAATGAATGCAATTGAATAATGGCATAAACATAACATTATGAAAGGAGTGAAAGCTTCAGCTTTTTAGTCATCAAAATGAAGGCTACCAATTTAAGGCGGGACAAGTAACGTCATGGCAAATAACCCGCACCCTTCGACAAGCTCAGGGAACTAGCCCTTCGGTAGACTCAGGACACCGCTTCCTGAGCTTGTCGAAGGGTGCGGATGAATAACAGAAACATGAACTGTCCCGCCTTAAACTGGTAGCCAAAATGAAATTTAATAAGTGCATGTCTATACATAAATTTCATACAGCTATAAAAATGTAAACTATTTTCTATTTGTGAAGATGCCTTCCGAACCCTATAAACTGTAAATAAATATGACCTCAATAGAACCAAATAATAGTTCATCTGCCCCTAAAGAAAAAAGACAAGCTACTGAATACCCACCAAAGTGGTTTGCTGCTGGGGATAACCCATACGGTGTTGAAATATTAGATATTAGTGATTTTACGAAAAATGCGGTAGCAACCCAATATAATGAGTCTGTGGTAGAAAGCTTTAACGAAAGTCGCTCTGATAATGGTGAAAAATATAAAACTGCGCTTATAGCAAACTCTGAAACGTATAAGGCTAATATTATTTATCAAAATAGGGGGCAGGGCGCACTTTATAAGGCAGAGTCGATGGAGGTTAAATGGGATATCTATAGTTATGATAGTTGGTTATATTTTGTAAAAAGTTGGACGGGTGAGCTGGCTTATAAAGCGCATTTTATTAAGAAAAAGGACAAGCTAGTGATTGATAAAATTGTGACAGGTGCGGTTGCAAGAATGTCATCTACCGATGAAGAAAAAGAAACTTACGCCGCTCAGAATGTGTATTCAATGATACAAACCCATCTTATGGAGACTGAGTGGCCGTATAAAATCCCTGAGATGATGCGCGACATACCCGAAGAGCTTATCGCATCACATATGTTTGCATTATTTGGCGCTAAGGCAACAATGGCGACTCATGCTAATGTTTTGAATATAAGACGCTCTAGCTAATAGAAATTGGCTCGTAGATGTTCCTTAATACTTTAAAATATGAATAAAATTATCAGTAGTATCATTAGTCTATTGTTTCTAATAGGGGTAAATAGCGTGTCAGCAGAAGAGACTATTAAGGTTGGATCAGTAGCACCAGACTTCACTTTAGTTGATCAGAAAAACCAACCACAGACTTTAAGCAAAATGAAAGGGAGGTGGTTAGTTTTGTATTTTTATCCAAAAGATGAAACCCCAGGTTGTGTCGCTGAGGCCTGTAGTTTTCGTGATAATATGGTTGCCATACGCGCAAAAAATACCGTGGTTTGGGGGGTAAGCGTGGATAATAAAGAAAGTCATGCCGATTTTTCCAAGCATCATCAACTACCCTTTACTTTATTAGCAGACCCCGATGGAAAGGTAGCACAACGTTATGGTTCAATTAGAGATTTATTGATTTTTAAGATTGCTAAACGGCATAGTTTTATTATTGATCCCAAAGGAAACATTGCTAAAATTTATCGTAACGTTACCCCTAAATCGCATGTTGAAGAGGTATTAAACGATTTGCAAAAATTGCAAGGCTCTTGAGTTTTTCTTGTCATTATATAGAGGTTCACGTATTCAATTTTATCTTGATGACTGATGTTATATAGTTTTTCACATAAATAATTGCACCCTTCAACTCCGCTCAGGGTACGGCTTCCTGAGTGGCGTTGAAGGGTGCGGAAATTTAATAAATGAATGTCTATAGCCTGTGTTTAGGTTACAGAATATCACTAAGAAACGAACAAATAATAATCACTCAAACCGCAAAATATCCTCAGGTTGGCATTCCAATACTTCACAGATTTTAGCCAGTGTCTGAAAACGTATCCCTTTCACCTTCCCTGATTTAAGTAATGAAACATTCTGCGCAGTAATGCCGATACGTTGCGCCAGTTCTTTTGAGCGCATTTTGCGTTTTGCCAGCATTACATCAAGCGTGACAATAATTTTTTTTTCCTGAGTTGTCATTGCTTATCCAATCTAAATTATTTGACTATTTTCATCTGCAAGTCGGGTGGCTTCTGCCATGACCTTACCGATTAATATCAGTAATATTCCTACTAGTAAAATAATAATTCCCTTGCCATCAATGCTGATAGAAAGAACAATCATGCGTTGTGTTTCAGGGTTTGTGTAGGTAAGGGCGAACCCTGTTAATGCTTGTACCACTGGGCTGAGTAGCGAAAATATCAGTAGCGATACGCCAAAGCGCTTTATTTTATTGCCAAAGCTATCGACAAACCATATACCGTTAGCAAAATCTTGAAAAATACTGGCAACGGTAAAGAGACCATAGGTTAATAGTGAAATTTGTAGGCTACTAATAAGCCATCCTAACAAACGATTGCTACTGGTTAAGGTGTAATGTGAAGCATCAATCCCTGAGTACATGATTGCCACAGACTCTGCAAAGGCAGGTGTGAACCAGTAAAAACTGTTGATGAGTAGCAGGGCGATTCCTAATAGTTTAGTCATGGGAGACATCCAGAGACCTATTGCTGATTTATGTAACTGCATAATTTATCCTAAATAATATCTTTACATTAAAATATTATCGTAATACGATAATTAAATCAAATTATTCAGGAATTATACGATGAAGAAATTAGCATTGGTTAGACCCCTATTATTGATACTTTTTATTTCTGCCTGTAGCTCTATCCCGCTAAAAACAATGTATCACCTTGCTAGAACAGATTTAATGACGGTTGATCCCGCCTATTTAAATGCGGCAACACGTGTACCGAATGGATTACGGGAAGGTAAAAAGGGAGTGCAAATGACGTTTTCATCATGGCTGGGAGAGAAAAAGAAAAATGCAAACGTACTGCAAATAAAGCTTGAAAAGGTAACGGATAAAGAAAAGCTGTTATCGATTAATGCATTAGGAAAAGCTAGCTATACCACATTGCTTTATAAAATAGCCACAAAAGATAGTGAACGTATTGAGGTATTTCGTCAGCAACATAAAAAAAGAAAACAAGCCTATGGTGATAATATGCAAGGCTCTTTCAGTGTTGGGGTTGATTATTGTCGAACAGGTAAGCTTAATGATAAGCCGATTTTGGTATCAACTTGGGTTAAGATTGGTAAAAATACGGGGTTATTGCCTTTGATTATTGACCATGACATGCAAGAGGATTTAAAAAAGAGTAATCAGTCTATTGATAAAATATTACCGTTGTGTGGGAAGTAGGAGATCAAAATAAACGAGCAAAATGTTAGATTTATTGTATCCTCCTACTGATGATCGCTTTCGTGTGGCGACACAGAATCCGTTATAAACAGAAACCGTTCACGTCTTTATTATAGAATGAGTATCAATCAATAAATGTCAAATCAAACAGTAGAAATATTCACCGATGGCGGTTGCAGAGGTAACCCTGGCATAGGTGGCTGGGGTACGTTATTGCGCTATGGCAAGCATGAAAAAGAACTCTATGGCTATGAACCAGAAACAACTAATAATCGTATGGAGCTAATGGCGGCGATTAAAGGTTTGGAGATTTTAACCAAGCCTTGCAATGTTATCCTAACCACCGATTCTCAATATGTAAGACAGGGAATAACCCAGTGGATGACTAACTGGAAAAAACGCAATTGGAAAACGGCGGCTAAAAAAGAGGTGAAAAATAAAGACCTCTGGCAACGTTTGGATAAAGCCACCGAACCACATGATATTGACTGGAAATGGGTTAAAGGTCATAGCGGTCATAAGGAAAATGAGATTGTAGATGCGTTAGCAAACCGTGCGATGGATGAAAAAGGAGGGAATGAGTGAGTAGACAAATCTTGCTGGATACAGAAACAACAGGGCTAGAAACCAGAGATGGGCATCGCATCATCGAAATCGGTTGTGTAGAGATGATCGACCGCAAAATGACGGGTAATGATTATCACCAATATATTCAACCAAACCGAGAGATTGATGCCGAAGCACTAGCTGTACACGGTATTACCCCCGAATTTCTTGCCGATAAACCCAACTTTGAAAAAATCACTGCCGAGTTTATCGAGTATATAAAAGGCGCAGAGTTGATTATCCACAATGCCCCCTTTGACGTTGGCTTTCTTGATTATGAAATTGATTTGCATAATCAAAAAACAGGTGATAATTATCCGCACTTGGATGAACTTTGCACCATTACAGACTCCTTGGTGATGGCGCGAGACCTGCATCCTGGGCAGCGCAATAGTCTGGATGCTTTATGTAAGCGCTATGAAATTAATAATGCACATCGCACCTTGCACGGTGCATTGCTGGATTCAGAGATTTTAGGTGATGTTTATCTCGCTATGACAGGTGGGCAGACCACGTTATCATTATCAAGTTCTCAAAACTCTGGTTCTGATAACGCAGGCTCATCAGGTTTTCGTCGTGTTCATGTTGATAACGATGCACTTAAAGTAATTAAAGCTAATGATAATGAAGAAGCGACACATATTGAGCGCATGATGGATATTGAGAAAATATCGGGTAAAGATAGTTGGAAGACTCTGTTTTAAATTTTGTCCTAACTACCTGTTTGATAAATTTAATGAGCAGTGATTGCAAGCAATGCCTTGAAATTGAATTTTGAAGCTTATTTATTGTAACCATTTACCTGTAAGATAAGGAAGTTTCAAGTAATGAATTTACCTATATTGCGCTGATTCAAGCAGAAGCAAAAGGGCAAGTAAGATGGGTAAAATCATTGCTTGGAACGGCTACCAGTTTAAGGTGGGACAGTTAATGTTTCTGCTATTCACTCGCACCCTTCGACAAGCTCAGGAAGCTAGCTCCCTGAGCTTGTCGAAGGGTGCGAGTTTTTGCTATGACGTTACTTGTCCCGCCTTAAATTGGTAGCCAAAAATTCTCTAAATCGACAAAATAGCCTGACGATAAAACTGCAATTCTTCAATAGATTCCAAAATATCATCCAATGCCAAATGCGCACCTTTTTTATCAAACTGATCTAATATTTCGGGCTTCCACCGTGCAGCCAGTTCTTTTAAGGTGCTGACATCCAGATTACGATAATGGAAATAATCTTCCAACTTAGGCATTAAACGTGCCATAAAGCGACGATCTTGGCAGATACTATTGCCACACATGGGGGATGCTCCCTGAGGAACGTATTGGCGTAAAAATTCAAGGGTTTCTGCTTCTGCTTGCTGTACGCTGTAGTTGCTTTCTTGAACACGCTTAACTAAACCAGAACCGCCGTGGTGCGATTGATTCCACTCATCCATTGCATCCAGCACGCTATTCGATTGATGAATCGCGATGACAGGACCTTCCGCTAATTTATTCAGGTCCTTATCAGTGACAACGGTGGCGATCTCAATAATGACATCGTTGAAAGTATCCAGCCCTGTCATTTCAAGGTCTATCCAGATAAGGTTGTCTGCGTTTATAGTCTTATTACTCATGGTCTAGAACTTCCTTTCAGCTATCGTTATCGCTTATACTACGCGACTTTCTATCAATCAAAAAATCAGGCAGTCTAACAAAATCATATGCACACATACACTTGGATTTTTATAATACCTTTTATTATTACGCTTGCTTTGCAGCTTTGGCTATCATTTCGTCAAGGGGCGCATGTTAAGAAACATCGCAGTGCGGTTCCTGATGAGTTTAAAGATAAAGTTAGCTTAGAAGAACACCAAAAAGCAGCGGATTATACGATGGCAAAAGGGGGGTATGGGCGCTTTGAGCTATTGTTGGGGTCTGTCTTATTGTTACTGTGGACTTTAGGTGGCGGGCTTAATGTATTAGACCAGTGGTTGCGCACATTTGATTTAGGAGGTATCACAACAGGAGTCGCTGTGATTCTTAGTTTTACCCTTATTTCCAGTTTGGTTGATATTCCCACCTCTCTTTATAGTCATTTTGTGATTGAAGAAAAGTTTGGCTTTAATAAGCTAACCCTTAAAACATTTTTTATTGATCTACTAAAAAACACTGTCTTGTCCATAGTCATCGGTGTGCCGCTAATTATGTTGGTTTTATGGCTAATGGAATCGGCAGGTGAGTTGTGGTGGTTATATGCATGGCTTGCGATTACCTTGTTTTCACTGCTGATGATGTGGGCTTACCCCAAATTTATCGCGCCTATTTTTAATAAATTTAAACCCTTGGAAGAGGGCGAAGTACTATCGCGTATTACTAAGCTACTAGAGCGCACAGGCTTTAATTCTCAAGGTGTTTTTGTGATGGATGGATCGCGCCGTTCGAGCCACGGTAATGCCTATTTTACAGGTTTTGGTAAGAATAAACGTATTGTCTTTTTTGATACGTTATTAAAACATTTATCGCCCAGTGAAGTTGAAGCGGTCTTGGCGCATGAATTAGGGCATTTTAAGCGTAAACATGTGATTAAAGGGTTGGTATTGTCGATGTTAATGACATTGGCAGGGTTTGCTATTTTAGCTTATTTAATGAAGCAAGATGCGTTTTATCATGTGCTAGGTGTGGAACAATCTTCCACTTATATGGCTTTGCTTTTGTTCATGCTAGTTGCGCCTATTTATACTTTTTTTATTGGTCCTATGATGGCATGGTGGTCACGTAAGCATGAATTTGAAGCGGATGAGTTTGCGGCAAAAGAATCAAGTGCAAAGGAACTCATTAGTGCATTGGTTGGTCTATATAAGAAGAATGCAGGAACATTAACGCCAGACCCGTTGTACTCTTCTTTTTATGATTCTCACCCGCCCGCTTCCATACGCATTGCGCATTTAAAGCAAGCAGGTGGGTTGGAGTCGTAGACACAACGACAAAGAAAGGTATGGTTTTTTGTTTCTGCAAATAACCAACTAAATTCTCCAAATCAGGGCGGGAAAAAATATGACTAAAATAACAATGATACTATGTGGAATGCTACTAGCAAGTACAGCTTATGCTGATGGAAATGCGACTAAGGGCAAGAAAATATATGCAGCTTCAGACTGTGTGCGTTGCCACCAAAGCAATGAAATGTTCACACGTAAAGATAGAAAGGTAAAAACATTGATTGCATTAAATTCACAAGTACGCAAATGCGACTCACAGTTAAGTACTAATTTATTCGATGATGAAATAGAAGATGTGGTGGCTTATTTAAACAAAGCATATTATAAATTTTCAACAAAAAATAATAGTAAAGAAGAAATTAAAAATAAAGAAGAGACTAAAAATAAAAAGGATGATCAATGAGAAAAATAAAATATGAGCAATAAGAAGGTTGCTGTTAGCAAGACGACTGGCAATGCAGAAAAACAGTCAGGGCGAGTCATTACTCGCTTTGGCTCTGAATTGTTAGTCTCTAATGGTGATCAGCGTCCTATACGTTGCACTACAAAGAGAAAATTAGATCATATTGCCTGTGGTGATTATGTGATCTGGCATGCCAATTTGCATGGAAATGCCACCGTTTCTAAACTTCTACCACGCAAAAATGCCCTCACTCGCCGCACCTATCGCGGAACGCCGAAAACCATTGCTGCCAATATTGACCAGATAATCGTAACGAGTTCATGGTTGCCTCGACCACTTTGGGAGCTAGTTGATCGTTATTTAATAGTAGCGCATCAGCTTGATGCTGAGGTTATTATTGTAATGAATAAAAGTGATTTAGAACAAAAACAAGCGACAAAAGCAGATCATAAAGCATTGCAAGATTATCGTGATATTGACTACCCTGTTATTGCAATCAATGCTAATTCAGGTGAGGGCATTGACGAACTACGTCAACTTATGAAGGCGAAAACGAATATTTTCGTAGGTCGTTCGGGCGTAGGGAAATCCTCTATAGCGCAACATTTTTTGCCTGATATAGAATTGCTAGTCAAAGAAATATCACAATCAGGAGAGGGGCAGCATACCACCACCACGGCAACACTCTATGGTCTCGGTGATGAAGCGTATTTGATCGACTCGCCAGGAGTGCGTGATTATGTGCTAGATGAGCTGACAGAAAAAAAGTTAAGCGACGGCTATCGTGAATTTGCATCCTATGTATATGCATGTCGCTTTAATAACTGTACCCATTATCACGAGCCACAATGTGCGGTGAGAACAGCTGTTGAGCAAGGAGAAATATCAAAAGGGCGCTATCAGCGTTATTTAAACGCGTTAACTAATATGGATGTAACTTCTCATAAACTGTAAGTCAGATCATATTTTTGGAGTTCAAGCTTTAGCTTGTGGCTAGTGTGCCTAACATGGGCTAAAACTTGTTACCTGAAAAGTGGTAACTGGAAGTAGTAAGGAAGTTCTAAGCAGTGATTTTACCCATCTTACTTGTCCTTTTGCTCCTGCTTGAATCATCTCAATCGTTGTGTAGGGCAACTATGCCCCTCTTGAGATGCTCCAATCAAGAACAAAAAATCAGCGCATTATAGGTAAATTCAGGCTCTTCCATAATTTTCGTGGCAAATAGATACTTTGTCAAAATGGCTACCAACTTAAGGCGGGACAAGTAACGTCATAGCAAACAACCCGCACCCTTCGACAAGCTCAGGGAACTACCTTCGGTAGATTCAGGACACTGCTTCCTGAGCTTGTCGAAGGTGCGGGTGAATAGCAGAAATATGAACTGTCCCGCCTTAAAGTGGTAGTCCCTAGCTTGTACTCCGACCCGTTAATTATGAGAAGCTACTACGAATGATAGCTAACCATTTGAAATTACTGGGTGTCCCATTTTAAGTTGGTAGGTTTGTTATTTTGAACTTCCTTAGCTTCTCTTTCTTCTAATCCAGCGTACTAGTCCAATACTAATTAACCCAATCGGCAATATAAATAAGAAAAAGATGCCAATGGTGTAGAGTTGCCAGTCTTGTAACTCTATTTTTGTATCAGGCGCAACTTTTGCAGGAATAACTAACAAATGTTCATTGGCACTGAGCCAGTTAAAGAGGTGTTCACTTAGCTCCAAATTGCCTGCATAACCAATAAAACCATTACGCATAAAATTACTATCACCAATAACAATAATGCGCTGTTGTTTGCCATCCTTACCTTTGCCTTCTTTACTGAGCGCGATACCAAGCGATACAGGACCTGCTATATCATTACTGTCTTGATCATATTGAATATTTTTTGAAAGTGGGGTCGAGTTAGTTTCAAGCCAGACTTTATTACTGGTAGTGAGTATTGCATCAAAATCCCACGTTGGTTTTTTAGCTAAATCACGTTGTACAAGGGTTGCATAGGAAAAGAGTGTTTGTCCCTGCTGTTGTCGCATAACATCAGCTTCACCATAGCGCGTTATGGGAATTAAGGTTGGGCTATTAATATCAATACGTGGTTTATTATCAATGCTTAATAATCGACCTTCAGGAATATTAATGGTTAATGTTTTTTGCAATGCTGTTAAGCCTGATTTACTTTTAGGCTCTTCTAGCCAGAGTAGATTACCACCTTGCTGAATATAGTCTTGTAATATAGTGACTTCATCAGGTGTGTAAGCTTGTTTCGGTGCGGCAATCACCACAAAACTGGTATTTTTAGGGATTGAGCCAGTGTTTAATAAGGCATGTGGCTGTAGTTTATAGCCTTTACTTTCTAGCTCATTCGCAAGGTCGCTGAGTCCTGCGGAGCTATTATCAAATAATTCGGCTTCTTTATGTCCTTCTAAAAAAATCACTAGTCGATGATCATTACGTTGCAACCGCTGGATCGCATTGACAACACTTTGTTCGCTGACTGAGCCTAATACCTCAGACTGTTTGCCTAGCCGTAGCACCACTTGGCGTTGATTTTGTACACCATCTTGCTGTGCGCGTTCGGGATTAATATCAGGATTGATTATGTCTAATGAGACTTGATGGTTAAATTTCTGATATTTTGCCACTAACTCACGTAATTGCTGGTGTAGCTCAGGTTCATCAGGTACATAGGCGGTAAAAATAAGGGGTTGTTGTAATCCTTTTAATAATTGTTGAGTGGGTTCGGCTAAGGTGTTGCGATTGCCTCGTGTGGCATCGAAAGTGAACGGTGTTTGATAGCTTAGCCATGCAACAATACCCGTTAGCACTAAAAAAAGAAGGCGTGATGACAGTTTGTTTAATTTAAGTAAAAAATTTTTCATCGTTGTGAATCCAGACGAAGCACTGTCAATACTAAAAAGAGAAGAATAAAAATAATATAATAAGCAATATCAACGCTACTTAATATTCCATCAGTAAAAGAAAAGAAGTGGCTAATGTGGGATAAATAAACAAACAACTCACTGGCATTAGTACTGCTCGTTCCTGAGATATAAAAAACCACTAGAAGCAATAATAATCCAAAGCTGGCTACTGCCGCAATAATGGGTTGCGCGGTCAGTGATGAAATATAAAGCCCTGCCGCTGCAAAGGATGCTAGGAGCAAAAATAGTCCTAAAGCAGAGGTGGCTATGCGTCCATAGTCAAGCTCTGTGCCGATAAAAAGTGACAGTGGCATTAAGCTAACCATTATGACAACAATTAAAACCAGTAACGCTAAGGCAAGATATTTACCGACTACTAGCTGAATAAAACTAATAGGGGAGGAGATTAATAAGGGTAGGGTTTTATTCATGCGCTCTTCGGCAAAACAACGCATGGTTAAAATAGGCATGACTCCCAACATAATAACGCCAGCCCATAAGTAAATACGCGATACAACGACATCGGTGACACCGATAGAAATGTCCTGCCCCACGCTTTCAGTTTGTATGCCCGTGATAAAGCCATCAATTAAGAGCAGAAACATCATTGCCAATATAAATTGCAAGATAGCTAAAATGCTCCATGCTAGTGGCGAATTAAAGTATCGTTTGAATTCGGTCAATCCAATCAGGGTTATTTTATTCATTAAGAAACCAATGCAGTAAAGATATTTTCTAAAGAAGCATTTGCCGTTACTTTATTATTTTGATAATTTTTAAGTTTATCTAAGCTATCAACAAAGACAGTTTGTCCCTTTTTAATAATCTGCACCCGATCACAAACTGCCTCAACCTCTTGTAAAATATGCGTGGATAAAATCACGCTATGATCTTGAGCTAATTTTTTAATCAGATCACGAATTTCTTGGATTTGAATAGGGTCAAGCCCCACGGTAGGTTCATCTAAAATAATCACCGCAGGCTCGTGAATAATGGCTTGTGCAATACCAACACGTTGCTGATAACCCTTAGATAAATTGCCAATTAGCCGTTGTTGCATGTCCTCTAATCCACAGCGCTTCAATACCTTATTAATAGCAGTCTCTAAATTAGCCTTGGAAATATCATGCAAACGTGCACAATAACGCAAATATTCCAATACACGCATATCGCGATAGAGCGGGGGTGTTTCGGGGAGATAGCCTAATTGCCGCTTTGCTTCAATCGGCTGATCTTGCAAGTCAATAGAATTGATGCGGATAGTACCACGAGCAGGTGCGAGATTGCCCGTTAGGAGTTGCATAGTAGTTGATTTCCCTGCCCCATTTTGCCCCAATAAGCCTAATACCTCACCTTGATATAATGTAACGCTAATATCATTGAGTGCATGGTGTTTGCCATAATAGCAGTGTAGATGAGTAGCCTGAATTAGCAATTTTTTTGTCATGATTTCTAAGCGTTTAATTTAATTGTCAGGGTAGGCTACCAGTTTAAGGAAAAAATTCTCTGGCAAAAAAAAGACGCAGAGAACTGTTTTTTTATACCAAAGGGGCATAATAATCCCATTTTAAATTGATAGTATCAGGGTATTTTCATAACTCTATAGAGAGAATGCCAGTTACATTTTTGTTAAATTACTAACAGCATTTATGGGAAGTATAGCTTTTGCAAAGACGTAGAGCGGGAAAAGGAAGAGAGATTAATAATTTGTTGGTTTTTTATGTGTAATTTTCTTCAGAGTGAAGATGACTAAGAGTAGGGGAGGGGTATTAAAATATCCGCACAAAACGGCTACCAGTTTAAGGCGGGACAGTTCATATTTCTGCTATTCACCCACACCCTTCGACAAGCTCAGGAAGCTAGTTCCCTGAGCTTGTCGAAGGGTGCGGGTTGTTTGCTATGACTTTACTTGTCCTGCCTTAAGTTGGTAGCTCACAAAACTAAACAATAGTTCGGTGCGGATGGGAGCAACTAGATGGCTACGATATTCTCAGCCTGAGGTCCTTTTTGACCGTCTGTTACAGTAAACTCAACTTTTTGACCTTCTTCTAAAGTCTTAAAGCCATCGCCTTGAATCGCGCTGAAATGAGCAAAAACATCAGGGCCAGACTCTTGCTCGATAAAACCAAAACCTTTTGCTTCGTTGAACCATTTAACAGTTCCAGTAGTTGTAGACATAATGTGTATCCTATTTATTCAAATGTATAGTCCTAGATAAAGAGCTAAGACGGGTATTGCTGAAATATGTTGCTATGAATTATGAAAAGCAGGACGAGGAACCAAGGAACATCGAAATGGTGTTGCATAAATATAAAACGTACTTTCAAGCTGTTCGAAGTATATATAGGCAGTTATACAATAGTCAATGTTATATCTCATTATTCCCAATTGGTTTTCATGTCTATTTAAATAAAAGTAGCTGATATTTGCTGTGGACAATATTTTTTTGAGGGAAAAAATGACAATTATTGGGAGTTTGTGACAGGTGTGTCATCTATTATGGTTAAAATATAGAGACTGAAAAATCTCAAACAGATAGAATATTTATAATTATAACAATTACTTGAGAATTTATCAGAAGAAAGATTAAAAGTTGGCATCTCTATTGCAATAATATAAACAATTGCATGGTAAACAACAGAAAAGAAGATTTACCAGCAAGCCCCTGAGATTAAGAGCAATTTATTAATACCAAAAATAAAAACATTGCCGATCTCACCCGAGACCCTTGCTTTCCCCGGCTAGGGTCTCTTTTTTTGTAAGTGCACACCAGCACACCATCTTTGCCCCTTTTAAACTTCTCGAATAGCATTAGTATGCTTTAAAGTCCCAAATGAACAAATATCCCCAACAAACGGTCTTTTTTATCTAACGAATACGCCGTAATACCAATAAACTGATTAGTAAGAAGATAAACAGTGGTAAGAAAGCGCTAATAATAGGCATAATGCCGTAAACAATACCTAATTCATTCAGTACGCGATTTAGCAGAAAAAAGGTGATTCCAACAATTATTCCAATAAAAACACGTTGCCCTGTACCGCCACCCCGTTGCGAACCAAAGAGAAAGGGCATGGCGAGGATGAGCATGACCAATGTTGAAAGGGGGACGGAAAAGCGCTTCCAGTAGGCGAGTTCAAATTTATCTGATTTTAATGCGTTTGCTTTTTGATGCTTAATCACTTTGCGTAATGCACTTCCTGAAAGTTGTTCGGGTTTCATCGCAGCTATTTTGAGTATTTCAGCATCCAGTAAGTCGGCATTATTAATTTGCTTGATGGCTTCTGTATTAACGCGTTTTTTTTCAAAGGTGCTTTCTTTCACGTTACCTAATTGCCAGCCATTTTTTACAGCGGTGACTGACTCTGCTTTAATGATTTTATCCAGCCCGCTACGATCAGCTTTCATGCGGTAGATGGTGACATCCGATAGTTTATCTTGTGACCAGACTTTGCCAATATGTATCATGCTGTCTTTTTGCTTGATCCACAGACCTGCTTCACTCACAAGGTAGATATTTTTATTTTTTAAGGTTGCTAGATAATTTCGTGCCTGTAAATCACTGGCAGGAACAACCCATTCGCCGACTAGAAAGGCCAATATAGTCAATAATACGCCCAGTTTAAGAACAGAGAAAATAATATCCCTAATCGAGAAACCTGCCGCGCGCATGGCAATAAACTCAGAGTTAGCGGCTAGATTGCCTAGCCCTAATAAGCTACCCACTAAGGTGGCGGTTGGAAAAAACTCATAAAAACGAGCGGGTAGCGTGTAGGTTAAATAGATGAGGGCTTTAAAACTGGTGTATTGATCATTGGTGCTTTTAAGTTCATTAATAAAGGCAAAAAACACATCCAACATCACTAAGGCGAGCCAAGCGACTAGTAGTCCTTGTAAGGTTGATTTCCAGAGATACCAATCCAGTATTTTCATCCTGCTTTACCGTATTGTTTTCGCACTAGCCATAAAGCTAAGGCGATAAATATCAAATGAGCCCACCATAATCCGACAATGCTAGGTATTTTGCCGTCTTCTAGTAATGATTTTCCTGTCATTAATAGGTTTGCATAAATAGCATAAAGCAAGATTCCTAGTGCCAATTTTCCAAAACGTCCTTGGCGTGGCGTGGTATAACTGAGTGGGAAGGCTAATAATGCAACAATGGGTGCAGAGAGGATAATGGCTAAGCGCCAGTGAAGCTCTGCTTTGCTAGCTAATGTAGCTTGTGCAATGAGTTCAGAGGTTGACGCAGAGGTTAATTTACTTTTATTTGTTATTTTAGAGCTTGGAATGCGTAACCCATGTTCAGCAAAGCGAAAAATAAGAAATTCATTATTAGTTGAGTCATAGTCATAGCGACTGCCATTATTAATTTGCAATACACGCTCACCATTTTGCTGATCAACAAATAAGAGTGCTTTCTTGGCGGTTAGGACGGTGTCTTTTGTAGCGGATGCTGAGTGCATAAAAAAATGTTCCATAACAACATTTTCTTCATCCATTTTTTCTACAAAAATAGTAAAGCGTCGATTACCTACTTTGGTATGCATAAATTCGCCTACAGGAATTCCCGATGCTTCTGGGCGTTGTTTTACCTCTGCTTTAATATTTTGCGTACTGCGCTCTAGCGTTGGCACGATATATAAAACCATTGCCGCCAACAGAAGCGTTAGAGGGAAAACAAAGAGAAAGATGCCTTTATAAAATTGTTTGGGACCAAGGCCTGCGGAATGCAGGGCGCTTATTTCATTGTCACGATAGAGTCGTCCAAAAGCCAGCATCATGCCAATTAATAGGGCGATGGGGATAAGCTGAATTGCACCATTAATAGAACCCATTAACACCATTTTGCCTAATAAATCAACGGGCAAATTGCCAGAACTAACATTGCCAAGCAGGCGCACAAAGGTGTTGCCGACAATGATTAACAGTAAAACTAATAAGGTGCCGATAAAGGATTGAAAAATTTCGCGAAGCAGATAGCGTTGGATAATCATATTGGCTTACTGCTAGCATAATAATCTAGCCCAGAATCATCAGGATTTTTATAGCGCTTATGCGTCCATAAATATTGCGCAGGAAATTCTCTAACTTGTTGTTCAATCAGTAAATTAGTACGGATTGCATCTTGCTCAGCACTGTCGCTAGGGAAATTATCTAATGGGGGCAAAAAGCGTAATAAATAACCTGTGGCGCGTTGTTTTTTATCATAGAGCCTAATAGTAATAAAGGGTATGACCTGTGCATTACTAATGGATGCTAGTCGTGAAGTGCTAGGGTTAGTGGGCGCTTTAACACCGAAAAATGGAATTTGTAGGCTGTTTTTATATTGAAAACTTTGATCAGGTGCTGTCCAAACTGTATGCCCTTTTTTTAGACTAATAATTAATTGGCGTATCTTAGTTTTGGGAATTGCTTTGCCGTAACGGCGCGCTCTAACTTTTGCAACCATATGTTCAAGTAGTGGATTTTTATGGGGTCTATAGACAACATGCACGCCATCCGTTAGTTTCGATACGATTGGACCACCGACTTCCAAACTGGTGAAATGCATGCCAAATAAAATTAACCCACCTTCTCTTTCTAACCCTTTTTCTAAATAGTCTAAGCCTTCTATTGTAGCGAGGGATTCTAATTTTTTATCAGAACCCCACCAACTCAAGGTCATATCCATAATGCCTTGACCTAGTGAAATAAAATGCTCACGGCATAATGACTCCCGTTCTGCGGCAGAAAGCTCAGGAAAGGCGAGTTTAAGATTGATGTTAGCGATGCGGCGACGCGATTTAAGCAAGTGATACATTAATTTGCCAAATAATTCCCCTACCTGCATTTGCCATTTCCACGGCAAGAAGGTGAGCAAACGCAATAGCCCAATGGCTAACCAGACTCCCCAAAAGCGTGGATGTAAAAAAGAGTGTTTTTCACTGTTTGTCTTCAAAATTAGTTTGTTTTTATTAGGACGTTTATTGCTGGGAGTCACTCACTAAGTTGTATTTAGTCCCACAATAAGGGCAACGACAACTTTTTGTCTTTGACGACTCTATCGCAAGAAAAACACGCGGATGGGAACACCACCCTACAGAATCACGGGGCGGACAGTGTAGTGGCAAGTCTGCTATTGTAATTTTAACCTCTTTTTTTATATTTAATTTTTTACATGTTACTAATGAAGTCGCCATAAATTTTCCTTAGTGATGGAAGTAAACCTAAATACTATACGTTTCTGACTCATTGTTTCTGTTAAAATCATTTCAATCGTTGCGATTGTCTACTATGCGCCTCTTAAGATGCTCCAATCAGGAGCAAAAAATCAGCGCAATATAGGTAAATTCATTAAACTTCCTAAACAGAAAAAAACACTTCGCCATCATCAACTATTATTTAAATTAACTTCCTATAAAAGTTAACCAATGTTTATATTTTTCAGCTCGTCCATGAACTACATCAAAAAATAATGATTGTAGTTGCTCTGTTATCGGTCCGCGTGTTCCTGTACCAATTGTGCGATTATCCAGCTCGCGTATCGGCGTTACTTCTGCGGCGGTTCCACTAAAGAAAGCTTCATCCGCGATATAAACCTCATCGCGCGTAATTCGTTTCTCTTTAATTTCAAAACCGAGATCATTTGCGAGTGCCATAATGGTATTGCGAGTAATGCCATTCAATGCAGAAGTTAAATCAGGCGTATAAATAATGCCATTTTTAATAATGAAAATATTCTCGCCACTACCTTCAGCAACATAGCCTTCATTATCCAGCAATAAAGCCTCATCATAACCATCAGTCTGCGCTTCTTGTAACGCTAGCATAGAATTAATGTAATGCCCATTTGCCTTTGCTTTACACATACTGATATTAACGTGATGACGGGTGAAAGATGAGGTTTTAATACGCAAACCATGCTTCATATTATCTTCGCCAAGATAAGAGCCCCACTCCCAAGCGGCAACAATTGCATGGACCTTTAGATTATCTGCGCGTAATCCCATCCCTTCTGAGCCATAAAAGCACATCGGGCGCAGATAAGCCGACTCTAAATTATTTTGCAATACGGATTCAATTTGTGCATCACTGATTTCCTGCTTAGAAAAAGGAATCTCCATGCGCATAATCTTTGCGGAGTCAAATAAACGGTCAGTATGTTCGGCTAGACGAAAAATGGCAGTGCCATCATTATCTGTTTTATAGGCACGCACACCCTCAAAAATCCCCATGCCATAGTGTAGTGTGTGTGTTAAAACATGAACATTGGCCTCGCGCCAAGGAACCATTTTACCATCAAACCATATTAGCCCATCACGGTCTGCCATTGACATTGAAGTAACCCTCTTAAATTAGTAAAGAATATGAACACAACAACTTTCCAATTTCTAACTGGTTTTTTTTTGCTCCAGCTAGAATGATCTCATTACATATAGTTTTTCAGATAAATAATTTTCAAATCCTTCGGAAATTGAATATGTGAACCTCTATAGAATAACTTATGTGCTTCATGAGATCATCCCAACGGAATCAAAAATCTTGCGTTATAATGTCGAGACGTTATTTTGCACACATTCCTAAATATAATAGTTGAAGAAGAATACACTGATCAGTCTGGAAAAAGCTAGTAGATTAAGTATTGTTGTTGATAGATTGTAGATTTTTTATATGACCATCTATCCTAGGTTGTCATTACCTTTGTTTATCGATAAAATTTGTGCGCTTGTATGCCTAATATATTTGATTTACTAGAGAGTACTTTTCTTCCTTGAATTAAAGGCTGTCTTGCCTAAAGTTGGTAGCCGATAACCTTTCAAAATAAAAGGAATTATGTTTAAAAATATAATGATCGTATGTATCGGTAATATTTGCCGTAGCCCAATAGGTGAGGTATTACTAAAAGCCTATAAGCCAGAGCTAAATGTTTTTTCATCAGGGTTAGGCGCTTTAGTTGGTAAACCTGCGGATCCTAAATCAGTAGAGCTAATGCGACAAAAAAATATTAACCTTGATGACCATCGTGCCCAGCAAATTAATAGTGTGCTGGTATCTTCCTCTGATTTGATTCTAACTATGGAAAAAAGGCATGTAAGCGCCATACAGGCGCAGTTTCCAGAATCAAGAGGCAAGGTGTATCTCATTGGAAAATGGGAAAATGATCAAGAAATTCCTGATCCTTATAAAAAAGGTGATGAAGCGTTTGTTTTGGCATCGTCACTGATTGAGTCAGGTTTACAGGCTTGGCAAAAAAAACTCTAAATTCGAATAGAAGAATATTTTGTTTATAGTGGCTTCTGTTGCTTTGCAATGAGGAGCCCCTATACGTTCCTTAGTAGCCTAATCGCTGATTTAATCGCCCCCCCCCTCTTTTAAAAATACTTATTTTTGTCACCCTCAACAATATTTGGTTTTTATTCTTGACATTAAACCGACCAGTCAACTATAGTTTATCTACGCATGCGAAACCACAGGGAATGATCCATTTGGGTCATTCTCTATAATTTTAAAAAAGGAAATAAAAATGACAATACTGAATACCGTTTCACCTGATGAAGCAGAAGGAAAAGTTGCAGAAATTTATCAACAAGTCTCGGATGCTTTTGGTTTTATCCCTAATGGGATGAATCTTTATAGCGTCAACCCTGTGGCAATGGAAAGACAATGGGGCTACCTTGGTTACAGTATGCAACATCCTAAATTATCCAACTTGCTACTGGCACTGATTCGTCTATTGGTATCCGTTAATAAAGGCTGTGATTATTGTGTTAATTTGAATACAGGTATCCTGTTGCAAAATGGTTTAAGTATGGAGGATATTCAAGCGCTAAAAGAAGACACAACGCGCGCGCCTTTAGAAAAAGCGGATATGGCAATGCTTCAATTTGTGTTAAAAGCAACCGATGATGCGAACTCAAGATCAGCAGAGGAGGTGCAACAATTGCGTGATTTTGGTTTTGAAGATAAAGATATTTTTGATGCCGTTCAGCACGGTGCTTATATGGTTGCCACTGAAATTCTCTTTGATACCTTTAATTTAGAAAATGATCAAATGTAAAGGGCTGGGATTGTGCGTTAAATTTGTATTTTAACGCGCTCTAAATTACTATGATTCAAATGAGCCATGACACACGAGAAAAAATTATTCAAAGTGCTAGCGAGTTAATCTACGCCAGTAGTTATAGCGATGTCGGTGTTCAAGCCATTTGCAATCATGCAGGGGTTAAAAAGGGGAGTTTTTACCACTTTTTCGCCTCTAAAAGAGAGCTTGCACTTGCAATGATTGACGCACAAAATGAACAGGCAAAAAATGCTATTTTAGACCCTTCGTTTGCATCAGATATTCCTCCTTTACAACGTTTTACGCATCTGCTTGAAATGATGTATCAACTACAAACGCAATCAAAAAGTGAATGTGATCATGTTTTAGGTTGTCCCATTGGAAATCTTGCGGCAGAAATGAGTACACGCGATGAGATTTTACGACAAAAATTAGACAGTACGTTTGCAAAGATGAAACAACGGTTTAAAAACACCCTGCAACAAGCAGTAGATGCGGGAGATATTAGTGATATTGATCTTGATAATAGTGCGGACGCTTTACTAGCTTATTTCGAAGGGATTATCCTATTAGCAAAAACACGCAATGACCCTGATATTATTAGAAAGTTAGTGCCTAATATTAAGGGATTACTGCTTGCTAAGGAACGTGCACGGAATAACTTCCCGCAGTTCTAACGTAGAATTTTTATTTCAGATTGGATGAACTCATGAGGCGCATAGTTACTCTACGCAACGAATGAGATCATCCAAGCTGGGATAAAAAGGCAAGTTAGAGATCGGGAAGTTGTTTCGTGCACGTTCCTAATACTATGAAACATTGAAAAATGATTACTCGTTAGTAACATTAATTAGTAAAAGAGGTAATGCCAGCAATTTCAGCTACCAACTTAAGGTGAGATAAGTAAAGTCATAGCAAAAACCCGCATCCTTCGACAAGCTCAGGGAACTAGCCCTTCGGTAGACTCAGGACAGCGCTTCCTGAGCTTGTCGAAGGGTGCGGGTGAATAGCAGAAACATTAACTGTCCCACCTTGAAGTAGAGCGGGAACTGTTGATGGATTTGAGTCCATAGTCGTTGATTTTTTGTGATATGTGCAAATTTTCAAACTTTAATATCTCATCACTATTAACTCCTATAAATGTTTTTATATTTAAAGCAGTCAATACTTCTTGACCATAGTTATTATTTTTATGCATATTAAGAAGACAAGTCTGTACAGCTTGAGCAGAATCTTTTAGCTCAGGAGAAATTAATACATTATGATGAATCTCACCATTTTTTGTTTCGCCAATTTTCTGCAATCCGCTTTTACTCATTTCAGTTAAGCTATCGTAAAAATCTTTATAAATCATCGCATAGTCAACCTCACATCTGAAAATGCTTTTTACTACTGCCATCCAGCTTTTTTTCGAGTTAATCTTTGCAGGTCTAATGTCATTTTTTTGTAAGTGTATCATTCCTATTTTAGTAACCATCATTGAGCCTACACTGCTAATTGTGCTACCCGTTAAATCAGTCATTTTTGGATTAGAAAAATTTTTATTAGCAACAAAAACAATCTCATCCGATAAGTTTGATGGGCGAGCTATTGGTAAGTATCCATGTTCTTTAATCAGCTGTACAGAATCTTGGGGGTTTGCATAAATAAGCTCACCGTTCATTAGTTGCTGATGAAAATCAGGAAAGTCGATGCTTTGTTTGAAAATCACGCTACTTCCTACGTTCTTTGTAAGATAAAGAGCTAATTTATACCAGTTTTCTGGATTTTTAGCAGTGTCGTGAGGGCATACCATTAGTTTAATCGTTGTCATATAATTTTATTTTCTACTGAAAGAGAGGTTATCTGATAGGTGTACCCTAGAACAAGGGGACAGATGAACAGTTACTAACTGATGTTACGCAGTTAAGTGTTTTTTAACCACGAAAAGCATGAAATGAGGCTACCAACGTAAGGCGGGGACAAGTAACGTCATGGCAAATAACCCGCACCCTTCGACAAGCTCAGGGAACTAGCCCTTCGATAGACTCAGGACACCGCTTCTTGAGCTTGTGGAAGGGTGCGGGTGAATAGCAGAAACATGAGCTGTCCCGCCTTAAACTG
>DRMS01000187.1 GCA_011322515.1 Leucothrix mucor | reverse complement strand
CGAAGGGTGCAATTATTTATGTGAAAAACTATAGTGAAAGATGCCGAAAATTTTAGAAAAGTCCTTTTTATTTACGCTTTGCGATTAAATAGACGGAGGTATATCTTTAAGCTCAGTCGTTACATCAAGATTCTGCGCTCGATGCCGCATTACATGATCCATAATAGTAATGGCTAGCATCGCTTCGCAAATAGGCGTAGCCCGTATTCCCACGCAAGGATCATGCCGCCCTTTAGTCACGACCTCAACCGCTTCGCCATCAAGATTCACGGTTTTGCCAGGAATGCGCATACTAGAGGTGGGTTTAAAGGCGGTATGGACGATTAGATCTTGCCCTGAGGTAATCCCGCCTAATGTTCCACCTGCCTGATTACCATCAAAACCTTCCATACTGATTTCATCACGATGTTCGGTACCTTTTTGCGTCACGCAATCAAAACCAGCGCCAATTTCAACGCCTTTAGCGGCATTAATACTCATCATAGAATGCGCTATATCGGCATCAATACGATCAAAAATCGGCTCACCTAAGCCCACAGGAATATTAGAAGCTACCACGGTAATTTTTGCACCGACTGAATTACCTTCTTTACGCAAAGCATCCATATAGGCTTCCATTTCAGGTACTTTTTCCGCATCAGGACAGAAAAAAGGATTATTTCTTATCTCATCCCAATCATGTTGTTCTGCCTTTACAGGACCTAACTGCGAAAGATAACCGCGAATTTCAATACCATATTTTTCATTTAGATATTTTTTCGCAATCGCCCCCGCTGCTACTCGCATCGCTGTCTCACGCGCAGAAGAGCGCCCTCCGCCACGATAATCACGAAAACCGTATTTTTTATAATAGGTATAATCGGCATGACCAGGGCGAAAACGATCCATAATATCGGAGTAATCTTTAGAACGCTGGTCAACATTATTAATAATCAATGCAATGGGTGTACCTGTGGTTTTGCCTTCAAACACACCCGATAAAATCTGCACTTGATCAGGCTCTCGACGCTGTGTGGTATGGCGGCTAGTGCCAGGCTTTCGCAAATCCAAATCACCTTGAATATCGCTTTCTGATAGTGCCATATTAGGCGGGCAACCATCAACAATACAACCAATGGCGGGGCCGTGACTCTCCCCAAAAGAAGTCACTGTGAATAATTTTCCGTAGCTATTTCCTGACATAGTCTGAATTTACCGTGATGATGTATGGACGCGAAATTATAATAGAGTTTATAAAAAAACGATAACTATTCAACCTAAGGAAGTTCCAAGTCATGAATTTACCTATATTGTGCTGATTTTTTGTACCCAAGGGGGGCATAGCAATTCCTGATTGACGCATCTCAAGAGGCGCATAGTTGCTTCTACGCAACGATTGAGATGATTCAAGCAGGAGCAAAAGGGCAAGTAAGATGGGTAAAATCATTGCTTGGAGCTTCCTAACTGAAATCCATTAATTTAATCCGCAATGCATCCCCCTCAAATTTGATACCATCCCAGCCTGTTTGCATAAAATTTCGGATATTTTGATGATTATCATCCTCAGGGTTTTGCAATACATCATCACGATAATAAGCACCAAAACAAGCCAGTGTTTGCTTCTGGTCTAACCCTTGCATTTGCGCAAAATAAAACAACTTGCAAGAGCCAGAATTTTCCCCTGCTTTATTAACTAACGTGCCATTGCTAAAGGTAGTTTCTGTAAAATGATAATTTTGTTCAATAACCGCCATCATGTCATCAAACTCAACAGTGTCGGGTGTTTCCTTTAACATATTTAGAAAAGTGTCTATTTTCATATTGTTGTCCCAATTTTTTAAAACTACAAAGTCTCCTGCAAATCTAAAGTATAACTGTTTGTGG
>DRMS01000186.1 GCA_011322515.1 Leucothrix mucor | reverse complement strand
TAGGTAGCGTACAGTTCAACTACGACAGCCCAGTAACTGCAACAGGCTATATCAATGGCAACGGTTTTGATGTAACTCCAATGAGACCAAGAGATCCTAAGTTAACCGTAACAGCGGTAGGCAACAACCTAACCGCACCCCTAGGATCAACGGGTTCTATGCTACAAATTAACCGTAATAGCCCAATTACGGCGATAGGCTCTGTTTCTGGTAATCGTGGAAATATTGGACCTGTTAAGGTCAGTGTTACAGCGGTAGGCAATAATATCTCTATTAAAGCACCTGATGCTAATTAAGAGTTAAGGATTGAAAGCTAGCTTACAGGGATGTATTTGAATGGTAAGCCCACCCGTTGAGACTGGTGGGCTTTTTTTATTAGTGAGACTTTAAAAATTTCGAACAATAATGAGTAAGATATTAAGAAGCAAAAGAGCGACCATAGGTGATAAATCTAATGCACCAATAGTTGGCACAACGCGTCTAATTGGGCGTAGAAGTGGATCTGTTAAACTCTGAATTAACGGCGCAACAGGATTTCCATGCGCACTGCCTACCCAGCTCATCACTGCTTGTATGATCAATGAGATAATATAAACCCAAATCACTACTTTAATTAAATCTATGATTGAATAGATAAGAGCAGCAACAAGACTAAAATCACCGTATCCAATCAGTAATAATAATATTGTTTTAATCACGGTTAATCCCAACGCTAACACTACTGCTGCGGTGTCGATTTTACCAATAGAGGGAATAAAACGACGCAATGGAACGAGTACAGGATTAGTAACTTTGACTAAAAACTGTGACAGTGGATTATAAAAATTTGCGCCTGCGTAGCCTAATAGCATCCGCAAAATTACTGCGCCAATATAGAGAGAAAATAGCGATTCAATAAGGAATGCGCCAATTTGTTGTAATACGTTCAAGTTTAAAACCTCATAAATAATTTACTGACTTAATTCTTCAGATCGTGTAGCCGCCGCACTCATCGCAGTATCGAATAACTCCACTAAACCACCCTGTGTTAGTTGTTGTATTGCAGCTTCTGTTGTACCCCCTTTTGAGGTTACTTTTTTGCGTAGTTCTGTTGGGGCATCAGGGCTTTCTAAAGCAAGTTTTGCAGCACCAAAGGCTGTTTGTAATACTAATAACTGTGCATCACTTTGTGATAAGCCAAGCTTTTCAGCCGCTATTTGCATCGCTTCCATCACCAAGAAATAATAAGCAGGACCGCTACCTGATACCGCCGTTACCGCATTGAGTTTTTCTTCCTCATCAAACCAAAGGGTGCTACCTACCGCTCTTAAAATGGTCTCGGCTAAATTACGCTGATCTTCTGATACGAGTGCATTCGCATATAAGCCTGTAATTCCTGCTTGCACCAACGCGGGGGTATTCGGCATACAACGTACTACAGGCACACCTAAACTGCCTCCCAACCATGTTGATATATTGGCTTCGGTAATACCTGCTGCAATGGAAATAACCAAAGGTTGCATTTGCTGCACCGCATCTTGCAATGGCTCACACACTTGTTGCATTAGCTGTGGTTTGACCGCAAGGATAATAGCATCTGCATTTTTAATTGCGTGCAAATTATCGCAACTGGTGATGACATCAGGCCAGTGAGTGCTCATTATTTCTAGCTGACTATCGACAGGATCAGCCACACAAATGGCGAGTGATGATTCATCTTTAAATAGCCCAGAAATCAGGCTTTGCGCCATATTTCCTGCGCCTACAAATGTTATTTTTTTCATGTTTTATCTCAAATTATATGTAACCGTTCAGATGCTCCCTGTAATTTGTCAGTTCGAGGCGAAAAATATGAGTTTACAAGTGTAAATGACTATTTTTCAACGCAGAAATGGCAGATTTCAGGGGGTAGGTGAACGGTTACAATTATATTCTTGTTCCAAAGATCGCCGTACCAATACGCACAATAGTCGCACCTTCTGCAATCGCTGCTGGCATATCTGCGCTCATTCCCATTGACAAAGTATCCAGCTGCATCCCTTCTTTAATTAACTCTTCTTGCAAGCCGCGAAGCTTAGCAAAAATTTCACGTTGTTTGTTAAAATCTATTTCCGCTTTTGGAATTGCCATTAAACCACGTAGTTTGATCTTAGGTAACGTGGCAACTTGTTTAGCCAATGCCAATACTTCATTTGGTAAGACTCCCGACTTACTCTCTTCTTCACTAATATTGACCTGCAAGCAAATAAATAAGGGGGGCAAATCATCAGGACGCTGATCACTAAGTCGTCTGGCGATTTTCAAGCGATCCACTGCATGAACCCAATCGGCAACCGCCGCTATTGGACGGGTTTTATTTGATTGCAAGGGACCAATAAAATGCCATTCAATCTCCAAATCGCTTAATTGCTCTGCTTTTTCCAACATTTCTTGCGCATAATTTTCACCAAAAGCCAGTTGCCCACAAGCAAATACTTCCCGTATTGCTGTTGCAGGATGATGTTTGCTAACCGCTAATAATTGCACACTATTTTGTTCACGTTGGTAGGTCTCAATGGCGCTTAAAATATAAGCACCGACTGTCTGGAGCTTATCACATCGGTTTTTCATGTATGCTACTCTGGCTTGTAATCCAAATATAAATATTAAAATAAAAATAAGAAATCTAGCTATGGATATTACCCAATTACTTGCCTTTTCGGTAAAAAATAATGCCTCAGACTTACATCTTTCTGCAGGTCAATCGCCTATTATACGCGTAGATGGTGATATGCGTCGGGTAAATTTGCCCATACTTGATCATAAGCAAGTACACAGCATGGTGTACGACATTATGAATGATAAACAGCGTAAAGCGTATGAAGAAAAATGGGAAACTGACTTTTCTTTTGAGATCCCTGGCGTTGCTCGTTTTCGTGTCAATGCCTTTAACCAAAACCGTGGTGCAGCCGCCGTATTTCGTACCATTCCTAGCAAAATATTATCGCTAGAAGACTTAAATGCACCCTCCATTTTCAAAAAAATAGCAGATAAACCACGCGGATTAGTGTTAGTAACAGGACCAACAGGCTCAGGAAAATCCACCACCCTAGCGGCGATGGTTGATTATAAAAACAAAACTGAATACGGACATATTCTAACCATTGAAGACCCGATTGAATTTGTCCATGAAAGCAAAAAATGCCTCATTAACCAACGTGAAGTACACCGCGATACACAAGGCTTTGATGAAGCATTACGTTCTGCCTTACGTGAAGATCCTGACACCATTCTAGTCGGCGAAATGCGTGACCTAGAAACTATCCGCCTTGCATTAAGTGCCGCTGAAACAGGGCATTTAGTGTTTGGCACTTTGCATACCACCAGCGCACCTAAGACCATTGACCGTATTGTTGATGTCTTCCCAGCGGCAGAAAAAGACATGGTGCGCTCAATGATTTCTTCTTCTTTGGAGGCGATCATTGCACAAACACTAATGAAAAAAGTAGGTGGTGGACGGGTTGCAGCACATGAAATCATGCTGGGTACGGATGCAATTCGTAATATGATTAAAGAAAACAAACTAGCACAAATGCGATCTACATTACAAACCAGCGCGGGTGACGGTATGCAGACGATGGATCAAAGTTTGCAAAAATTAATAGCACAGGGTTTGGTTTCACGGGAAGTAGCCTTGAAGAAAGCTGCTAATCCTGCGGCTTTGTAGGGACAATTATTTCTCTCGCAAAAACGCAGAGCACGCAAAGAAAAGATAAAAAATACCTGACTTAATCTCGTTCCCACGTTCCAGCGTTGCGGATTGTGACGCTGGAGCGTCAGGTATACATTCCCACGCTGGAGCGAGGGAATGAGCCCAATATACATCTAACCTAATCAACAATAACAAGAAAATAATTATGGATAAAGATAGTGCTGTCAGCTACGTTCATTCCCTATTGCATAACTTGCTAAAAAAGGGGGGATCTGATTTATTTATTACCGCAGAAGCGCCACCTTCTATCAAAGCCAGTGGACAAGTGAAACCTTTATCAAATCAACCGTTAAATGATGAACAATCTCGCTTTTTAGTGCGTTCTATTATGAATGACCTACAAGTACGTGAGTTTGAAGCAAAGATGGAATGCAATTTTTCTATCAGTTTGCCTGGTAAAGCGCGTTTTCGTGTCAATGCATTTACCCAGCGTGGTTGTCCTGGCATGGTGCTACGCCATATTCCACAAGATATTCCACGTATAAAAGAGCTTAACCTCCCTCCCATTCTTGAAAATATTGCAATGACACATCGTGGTCTGGTGATTATGGTAGGTGCAACGTCTTCAGGTAAATCTACTACGCTAGCGTCCATGATTGATTATCGTAATGAAAATTCGCATGGTCATATCATCACCATCGAAGACCCGATTGAATTTACCCATGAGCATAAAAAATGCCTTATTACCCAGCGCGAGGTCGGGCTGGATACTGAAAATTACTCCATCGCTTTAAAAAATACACTACGACAAGCCCCTGATGTGATTCTTCTAGGAGAGGTTCGTGATCGTGAAACGATGGAATATGCGATAGCTTATGCTGAAACAGGGCATCTTTGTCTCACTACCTTGCATGCAAATAGTGCTAATCAGGCACTGGATAGGATTATCAACTTCTTCCCCGAAGAACGCCGTGAACAGCTCTTAATGGATTTATCTTTAAATCTTAAATCTGTGGTATCGCAACGTCTAGTACGCAGAAAAAAAAGCGATGGGCGTGTTCCTGCTATTGAAATTATGCTCAATACACCGATGATGGCTGACTTGATTCTTAAAGGTGAAGTGCATTCCATTAAAGAATTAATGGCAAAATCAAATGAACAAGGCATGTGTACCTTTGATCAGTCTCTATTCCGTTTAATTGACTCAGGCATTATCGAGACACAAGAAGGTATGCGCCATGCGGATTCAATGAATGAACTGCGCTTACAGCTTAAACTCAATAGTCGTTTTGCGGGTAAAAATGACTTCTTCAAGGGCACTGAAAAAATGTCAATTGAAGCAATGGATAATCAGGAAGGCT
Organism: Leucothrix mucor; assembly: GCA_011322515.1. Classification (GTDB taxonomy): domain Bacteria; phylum Pseudomonadota; class Gammaproteobacteria; order Thiotrichales; family Thiotrichaceae; genus JAGLBW01. Next base: position 1,792 of record DRMS01000186.1, on the reverse strand, counting down.
AAACAGTGAAAATTAAAAGTTATCTTAACGCAATGGTCAAGCACGATGCATCTGACCTTTATTTAACCACAGGTGCAAAAGCCTCTATCAAAATAAAGGGTGAGCTAAAACCTATTACGAATAATAGAATGGGGCCTGGCATTATCGCGGCATTAGCAAAAGACTTAATGACAGAACAAGAGTGGATTACCTTCCGTGAGACCAAAGAAATGAATAAAGGTCTAGCGATTCGTGATGTCGGGCGTTTTCGTGTCAATGCCTATCATCAGCGTGGTGAAGTCTCATTGGTCGTGCGCTATGTGCGCTCACAAATCCAAAAACCTGAAGACTTAGGATTGCCCGATATATTAAAAAGCTTAGTAATGAAAAAAGAAGGTTTATTGCTCTTTGTTGGCTCCACAGGTGCAGGTAAATCCACCTCAATGGCATCATTAATTCAATATCGAAACGAACGCCATGCAGGGCATATGTTAACCATTGAAGACCCCATTGAATTTATATTTAGACATGATAAATCCATTATTGGACAACGTGAAGTTGGCTTTGATACCCTGTCTTATGCTAGCGCGATGCGTGAAGCAATGCGTGAAGCACCCGATGTAATTATGGTCGGTGAGGTGCGTGACACACCAACCGTAGAAGCGGCAATGGGTTTTGCTGACACAGGGCATTTAGTGATCACCACGCTACATGCAACCAGTACTACGCAAGCACTTGACCGTTTACTCTATCTATTTCCTAAAGAACATAAGCAACGCGTATTAATGGATTTATCCCTCAACCTACGCGGCATTGTGGCGCAACGCTTAATTAAAGACACTCGTGGGCAATTAACGCTAGCAACAGAGGTATTAGTTAACACCCCCTTTGTAGGCGAAGTCATCCGCAACGGAGAAACAGAGCAGCTAAAAGATTTACTAGAAAAAGGCGCAGGTGATGGGATGCACTCCTTTGACCAATCACTCGTCTCTCTCTATAAAGAAGGTCGTATATCGAAAGATGAAGCAGCAGAAAACGCCACCTCAAGAAATAACCTTGAATGGCGCTTGAATTTTGAAGCAAAATCAGCAACGAATAGCCAGCTTGCTAATAAACAATCGAGCTCTTTTGCTGATTCGGGTAGTCATTTGCCTGAATTGGAGATATAGACATTTATTTATTAAATTTCCGCACCCTTCGACTCCGCTCAGGGAGCTGTACCCTGAGCGGAGTCGAAGGGTGCAATTATTTTATGTTAAAAACTATATAAAGAAGCCTAGCTACCAATTTAAGGCAGGACAAATCCTGCGTAGGTTGGGTTGGGTTAGCTTATCAAGCGTAGCGAAGTAACGTAACCCAACGTAATACCCAGCAAGTTGCACAAGGCTTGTCGGCTTACATTTCCCCTGTAATTTAGAAAAATGGAAGCGATGCTTTACCCTTCCCTGATACCGTTAGGAACGTGCACGAAACAACTTCCCGATCTCTAACTTGCCTTTTTATCCCAGCTTGGATGATCTCATTCGTTGCGTAGAGTGACTATGCGCCTCATAAGTTCATCCCATCTGAAATAAAAATTCCTGATTGTAACGGATTCTGTTGGTACTGATTTATAGCGATCAATTTAAACTGGGACTGCAATTTGGCTAAATCGTAGGTTGGGTTAGCTTATTAAGCGTAGCGAAATAACGTAACCCAACAATTAATCTTAAAATCTGTTGGGTTACGTTGCCTCACTAGCTCGGCAAGCTAACCCAACCTACGCAAGCCTGTCCCGCTTTAATTTACGCAAAGAGGTGATATATTATCAAGC
>DRMS01000185.1 GCA_011322515.1 Leucothrix mucor | reverse complement strand
TTTTTGCCTTTGTAAAGGCTACGGTGACAAACCAGCTCAAATCCCCACGGTTCAACCAGCATTTTCACAGGTTGGTCGGGTATTAGAATAAAACGGATTGAGCGCGGACTGGCGCGTTCTTTATGTCGTTTCAGCACCAGCAATAGGTTATAAATATCCATTGGGTGCAGATCAAACTGGATAAAAGGCAGGCTCATCGCAGAGCTAACTTGTAAAAAACCACGCACCCAGCTATCAGGCAGGTCTATTTTTTCTTCTTTATATGCATCACTTTGTTCGGTTTGTACTTCAAAACCTGAGGGGTCGATCATAAATTGAGTATTTTTATAATCGCGTATTTTTTGAAATTCTTGATATAGCGTATTGGAGTAGTCAATATTGGTTGTGCCGTAGGCGTGTTCACTAATATTTTGGAATACCTCATAATCACAGCTTAATTTTCCATAGCTGGATTCATCCTGTGAAAAGCATTCAAAGAAGATATTATCAGGATGTATAGTGATAACAGGGTCGAGTACAAACCATGCATCATAGTCATTTTTATACAGATAATTAAAGTACTTAGTCTCTGCCTTATAGTAGGGCGCGAGGGCTTTATTGGCTTTGTGATTAACCTCTTTTAGCGCGTCTCTTAATGCCTTTAGTTTCGCTTCTTTTTCTGCCTTTTGACTCATTGCTTCAGCTAAAAAAATATCCTCTTGCTCTTTTAGCCACGCTTTATAATCTACCTTATCTTTAGGCTGAAAGCGCATATCAGAGACAACAACTTGGTGCAATGCAGACATTGCTTCTCTAAAGGGGATATGCTTTTCCAAATCTGCTACAAAGAAGGTAGGGTCACGTAAAGTATCAGGCGCAAAACTCATATTAGTTGCATTACCACTACTATTGACGTTACTTGTACCTTGATATTTTCTTGAAAATTCCATTATAGCGCCCTCACTTCTGGTTTAATGATCACCACAGGTGTTTTTATCTGCTTAAATTGTGTCTGTAGTTTAAACAGTGTTTTGATATATTGCATTTTATCGACAATCACCCTGCTAATGGATTGATCGCTAAATAGCTCAGCTACCATCGTAGCAACCTCTGCATTTTTAATGGCTTCATCAAATAAAAAGCGAATGACGCGATCTTTAACCAAACGTCCACGGTTTACTTGTGATAGCACCGTTTTAAAATAGGGCGCTAGAGAGAGAATAATTTGTGACTGATCACTGGCGTACTCTTTGAGAAACCCTGAGACAAATAATTGCACATTAGCTGAAGGATGCTGGCTAAGTTTAAGCAGATATTCCTCACCTTGATCTTGCTGAAAAAAGCGTGTTACTAAATCACGTCCAAACTTCTGTACATCCGCATAGACATTATCGCAAACGGCAATGGTGCGTTTACTATCCCAAAAATTTTGATCAAATCGCGTTTTAAAAAAGTCAATCGCACGACTACGGCTATCATCCCAACGGTTATCGAGAATACTAATGGCTTGGGAATAGTTCTCCGTGGTTAAACTCAAATCTTCGGCAAAAGCATCTAGCGCCCAATCACGTACTGTTAAGGTCGAGTTTTTACTTAATAAGGCAAGCTGTTTAACAGAAAATTCACTGGCTGTACGCGCAGGTAAAATAATAGCACCCACCCATTCTGCCAATTTACTTTTTGCATTGAGTAAACGCCATAGTAGATTGCTATCAATATCGGCATGAAGCGGTTCTAAACCAACCACTAGCTCCAGCATATCATCTGAGAATCCTTCCACGGGCTCTGCTTTAAAAAATGACGGCAAAACATGATCGAATACCGCTTTCCTGAATGCTTGATCATCAATTGTAATCACCACTTGACGCGATTTTTCGCGTAATCTGCCATGTTCATCCAGTAAGGCATCGAGTAATAATTGTTGCTGTTTGATTTGCTCTTGCTGTGGAAGTTTGGTTAATAGGGCAATTGCGCCTGCACGTATTTCTGGATAATTTGATTGCGACATAAGCTGATAACTATCTTCCATTTCAGCAAACGTATAAGCAGAAACTTCCAATAATTTAGCGGCTAAGAATTGCAACTCAAAGGTTTGATGCGCTAATAGCGAACTGATTTTATCCAGACTTGCCTGCGACTTTAGAGGATGCAGCAATAGCCATTCAATACGCGCTAATAAGCGTGCGCCTTCCTCCTTTGTTGTTGTGTTATTATTTTCATTATCGAGCAGTGCTGTGATGAATTGATCGCTTAATAGTTGATAGTGCGCTTGTGCGGTGTATAAATAGCGCGTGGCAAAATCATATACATCATTATGTTCTGACAATAGCATTAGCACTAATAAATCAGGATTTTCACCCAATGATTCACCGTCTAATACCTGTAATGCCTTTGCTCTAACGCTACTAAACTTTGCGCTTAATATCGCTTTCATTACCGCTATATCAGTCAATGCATCGGTTAAATAAGTTAATCCCAATAGCGCGGTATTTTCATAGGGTTTTTGTACCAGTATGATCCAGTCTTGTTGCGTTACGTTCTTTAAATAAGACTGATTCCCTTCTAGTCTGGCATAGGAAAAATCATTTACCAACTGTGCTTTACAGCCTAGCAATAGTGCAAATAAATCCTCTTCTGCCTTATTCCAAAGCTCGGCATAAGCTTCTGGACGCGTTGCTTCTTGGGTGCGCTTATTTCTGCTTAATGACCAAATATTGATATAGTTTTTACTAAAAATCCGACTATTTTTATGTAGGATAAAGTTCAGCGCATGAAGCCTTGGAAAGTGCGTCAATTGTCGCTGTTCCGCTACCTGCGCCAGTTTTTCACTATCATCCGCTTGTAGCAAAATATGCTTTGCAGCTTGCGTATAAGTCTTAGGATTAAACTTGGCGATATGTTGCAAACGTCTCACCATGCGCTTTCTAAAATATGCTTTGGTTGCTTTTGAAAACGGCTTCTTTTTTGCTTGCCAATAATTATTTTGACTCGGCGCTGTTGACTCTAGGCAATGATTTAAAATTGCCAATACTTCCGCATCATCACGAAACTCTGCCATTTTATAGAGGCGACGAAAGGTCTGTGTAAAAGGTGCTTTTACGGGCGTATTTTTTATCGCAATTAAGGCTAGTGAGCGTGTAGCTGGGTTGATTAAAGACTGCCAATAAGTCCCTAATACCGTCTGTTGAAATTGCTTTAATAACTGCGTTTTTGGCTTTAAAGCTTCAGCACGTAGAGCATGAAATTTATCATGAAATAATTCCCGCACCCTGTTAAAAGCACTATCCTCATATTTGGCTCTGGTATCGGCACTTAAATTTTCACGTTTGAAACTATAGCTATACTCATTCAGAGAATAGCGTTGTAATGCCTGATTGACATTATCAGCTACATTTGCCTCAGCAATGATTTTATTAAATTCAGCCACTTGATCTGCACTAAAGCTTATATATTGGTTAGATTTAATATCTGCATAATTTACCACTCGTTGCCAAAAACTTTGGATGTTTTTATCACTTCCAGCCTTTTTAAGCGCGGCAATCAGCGTTTTACGTAAGCGCTTTTTTTCAGGTCCCCAAATCCACTCCAATCGTCCATCTTTTACGGTCTCGATATAATAATCATCGCCCAAAACCCTTGATAAATTCATCTGACTAATGAGTGATTGATACAATTCAAAATCAGACTGATATTCAAGCAATTTTTGATCGATTAATTGATTTTTTTGATGTTCTAATAAATTATCAATTGCTTCCTCTAATTTGGGGTAAGCGGCTTTATCTTCCTCTAAATTATTAGCAATTTCTTTGGGTAAATATTTAGCAATATATTCTGCTTCATCGTCCTTATTGAAATCTTCAATGGTTAATTGCTCAAGCGCCGTCTCTACCGCTTGTGTTATTCCTCGCAACGCCATAACGTGGTTAATAAATTCACGCTGATTGGTCTCTAACGTCTCAAATGACATTTTTTCAATATCATTAAACAGCGCTACTTTTGTTGCGCTAGCCAATATATCTAATTCACGATCAAACTCTGGAATTAGATTATCAGCTTGTGGCGCTAAAGCTAACTTTACTTCCGTTAGCATATAGTCTGTATGTTTAGGTAGCTTATTTTTCAAGCTATCAACTAATGCCAACCCCTGTTCATCACCTGCGCGACCTAATGCCCATAACATTGCATAATAGGTAGTGGCTGGCTCATCTAAAGAGGCGGCTAATAATTTTTTAATAATCGGAGCGATTGGGCTAATGCGTAACTCACCCGCTTTCCATAAGGTGCGCCCTAGAGCATAACCATCAATCGTATTGTCTTTAGCCTGAGCAAATTTTTCCAATCGCGCTATTATTTTTTGAGTGCGTGATGCGTTATTTTGAGGTGTTGTCTGGCTTGCTTGATCATCAATTGCTTCACGCTTGAGTGGGTCATAGCCTTTATCCACGTAATAGCCTTTATTGATTTTACTCACCAATAAACTATCCGCAATTTTAGTCGCTTGGGATAAATCAACAGGGGACTTGGTTTTGCAACCCTCTCGCAAATTGGCTCCAAAACGTCCATAGCGGAAATGAACGAGATAATCGCCACCTGTTTCTAGTAAATCAACTTCATAAACCTTATCTGATTTATCCTTTTTAAAACGCAAGCTAGTGTGACGAAGTAGTTTCATGACTTACCTCCAAATAAAGATTTAATAAAGCCCAATACACCTGCATCTGGGGTATCAATATTTATTGTCGCTTGTTGCTTATCTGTTTTGCTCTCTTTATGAAGGTCTCGCTTAGACAAACCTAGCTCCTCACGCACCTGATCCAACACATCGTGATGATGAATAATCTTATCAATATCAGGCGGGGATGGCGGTTGAGCAACATGCTGTGACGCTAAAGGCAACTGACCCATAGCCGATGCTTTACGGAATTTTTTATGGCTGCGTGCAGGTTTTTCTTTATCTGAGGGATAGCCGTGTAGCGCAATAATCTCTGCTATTTGCGCTAAAAAATGCTCACCCTTCTGCGGGTTAACCATTTTCACATAATGAGCAAAGCCTTTAATGGTTGGCAATAAACTGCCGCCTTTACCCCATTCTTTTCCCGCATAGCCATCTTTTTTAAGTTGAAATAAGAGCGCTCTAAATTGCTTTAACAGCTTACGATTAACAGACAGTGATTGGTTCACCACAATCCCCGTCACCTCCTGTCGCGCACCTTGATGCATAATACGTGTTTTATCAGGATGTAATACAAACCCTTCTTCTTTAACCGTCACTTTAACCCAATTTAACAGCGCTTGAATCTTATCGGTTTGTTGGCTAGAAAAGGTTAAATCATCGGCATATCGAGTATAAATAAAACCATATTTAGTCGCTAGACCTTGCAAACGCGCATCCAAACGACGACAAATAATATTACTAATCATCGGGCTAGTGGGTGCGCCCTGTGGCAAATAACGTTGTTTACTATGAATATAATAACGCTGCGCATCCATCTCAACTGTTTGTGT
>DRMS01000184.1 GCA_011322515.1 Leucothrix mucor | reverse complement strand
CTGCAACATATGGCTTGCCCTATTTTTTTACTCATTAATAAAGTCGATAGAATTGTAGAAAAAGAGCGCTTATTTTCTTATATCGAAGCCGTTAAAGAAAAAGGTGAGTTCACTGAAATTATTCCAATATCCGCAACTAAAGGTATTAATACCAAAGAGTTATTAGAAAAACTACAGCTTATCTTACCCCTTTCTGAATACGCTTATGATGAAGACAGTATCACCGATCAAACGATGCGTTCCATTTGTTCAGAAGTCGTGCGTGAACAGTTAATGGATCAGTTACATCAAGAACTCCCCTATTCAATTGCAGTCCATATTGAAAAATTTGAAGAGTTGCCGCATCGCGTTAATATTGATGCCACTATCTGGGTTGGAAAAGTTCGCCAAAAAGGCATGGTGATTGGTAAAAAAGGGCAAACACTTAAACGGGTAGGAACAAAAGCACGTCTTATCATGGAAGAGCTATTAGAGAATAAAGTGGTCTTAAAAACCTTTGTAAAAGTAGAAGAAAATTGGCAAAACAATCCTAAGCACTTAGGTGATTTAGGGATTATTACGCGTTAGTTTAGGCATTGCTTTGGTTACATAGTCCGCTATGCTTCCGTTGCAATGCCTCGAATATCAAAAAAACAAGAAATAAAATTTTGTTAGATTAATTTTACTTGGCTATTTAACTCACCATTAATAGCGATTCCTCAAGTTTCGTCGCTTCTACCGATAGTCTAAATATGCCTGAATCCTACGCATACATTCTCAGAAACCGCCCCTACCGTGATAGAAGCCTATTACTGGATATTTTCACGCAAGAAAATGGACGTATTTCTTGCATAGCAAATCCTACTAATAAGCGTGGAAAAATAATTGTAGGAATGCTACAACCCTTTCGCTATTTGCATCTGCAATGGCGCGGGTACAGTGAGGTAGTGACGCTAATACAAGCTGATGAACAGGGAAGGCATAACATACCCAGCACCGAGCTACTTCAAGGTCTCTATCTAAATGAATTACTACTGAGCCTAACTCAGCAACACTTTCCTCTGCCAGAGTTGTTTAACGCCTATAAACAGACTTTACATCGCATCACAAAAAGTGATGCAAACCCACAAGCTTTAATGCGCTTTGAATTATTTTTACTACAAACCTTGGGTTATGAGATTAATTTATACTGTGATGATGCAAGTGGTGAGGTTATTAATCCGCAGGCTTCCTATCGTTATATTCCCCTGCAAGGAATTATAAAAAATACTGCTGATATTCATCAGGATGATGGGTTTATTCTTTCAAGCAACCTGCTCATAGCGCTACGGAATTTAGAGCATATGCAAGAAAAAAACTGGCAGGAATTGCGTGGTTTTCTGGATCGCTTAATTCGCTATATTGCAGGTAAGTCACTTCATTCGCGTCGGTTTTTATAGTAATCGAAGGATGATTGGTTGATATTAAAACAGGCTACTAGTTTAAGGCGGGACAGTTAATGTTTCTGTTATTCGCCCGCACCCTTCGACAAGCTCAGGAAGCGGTGTCCTGAGTCTACCGAAGGGCTAGTTCCCTGAGCTTGTCGAAGGGTGCGGGTTGTTTGCTATGACTTTATTTGCCCCGCCTTAAGTTGGTAGCCTTAAAACAATCAACAACTCACGTAGCGCATATTAACAATGAACTTATCCCAAATATTAATCCCGCTTTATCTTCTCATTAGTTTAGGACTAATTTTTAAATATTATCATTTTCCCAATAATGAATTCTGGGCAGGTTTAGAGCGACTTACTTACTATGTACTATTTCCTGCTTTATTATTTGTAGCATTAGTCAAAGCACCTGTTAATGTTGCATTGCTAGGGGAAATAGTTTTAGTCATTATGTTACCTGCTTTACTGATAGGTTTTACACAATGGCTAGGTTTTTTTTCATCATCCTTATTGCCTGCAACTTTCTCCTCAATGTATCAGGGTGCAGTAAGAAATAATACAACGATGGTATTAGTTATTGCGCCTTGGATAGTGCCCGATAAGGGATTATCTATAGTGGCTGTGGTGATTTTAATTATTGTGCCCTTTAATAATATTGTCAGTGTGTTGGTGTTGAACCATTATGGTGAGAATCAAACAGGACAGCGGGTTGTATGGTGGAAGGGAATTATTAAAAATCCACTCATTATTGCCTGTACTGCGGGAATAATAGTTAATTTACTAGGAATTAGATTCCCACTATCCTTACTAGATACGGCTAATTTTTTGGGAAAAAGTGCATTGCCCTTGGCATTATTAGCCGTAGGAGCAGGATTGCGGCTTGGAAATATTTTTCACAACAAGTTGGCGATTAGTTTATCGAGTGCTGCCAAGTTATTACTATTACCAACCATTGCTTGGGGCGCTTGTGCTTTATTTAACGTGGATACAGATATTGCTAAAATAGCTATTTTATACGCAGCTATTCCTACAGCGACATCAGGTTTTATATTAGCAAGACAAATGGGAGGTGATGCAGAAACAATGGCGCAGATTATAACTTTTCAGACTTTAGTCGCAGGATTTACCTTACCAATATTCCTTGCGATTGCACAGGGTTATTAGCGTTTTTGAATAGAGATGTTGCATGCAACGTCCCATCATCTGAATCCTTGTCATGAAGAGGAGGTGAGCCTTCAGGCTCGCCTCCCTCCGATACCATTAGGTGAGGCAGATGGCTAGGTTAAAGCATCACTTTCTTTTTTCTTTAATTAGACGGGAGTTGAAAAAAGAATTCAAGATTAATTTTCTTTGACAGAAAAACAAAAGTCTTTACACTCGATTTAATATACGCTTATAACTTTGCCAACAATTGATTCGCTTCATCCTGCTGAGCGATGCTACCTTCACGTAATACCTCTTGCAACATTTCATAAGCAGATTGGTTATCATCAGCCTCCATATAGGCACGAGCTACATCTAACTTTATACTTACCTCCAAGGATTCATCTTCAGTTAGCTCTGTTATAGGCTCTTGATAATCAGCTCTGTCTTCAGGTCTCATTTTTGGCGTTGTGAAGTCTAAATCTAAATCATCAACGTCATCAAGGTTTAGCTCTTCGTGTTTTTTACCCGTAAAGAAGCGCTTGAGTAAAAAGCCTAGACCGACAAGAATGGCTAGCAAAGGCAATAACCATGTTAATTTGCCTAAATCAAAACCTGTAGCGCTTTCTGTAGGGCTAATAATATTACCATTTAAGTCCGTAGAAGGTGCGTCAAGAACTTCTGTTGCTGGTATTGCGTCAGTATCTGTTGGTTGCTGAGAATTGTTTCCTTGGATATCTACTACTTGAGTGCTGCCATCAGGAGTATTTTGGTCTTGTGCTTGTGTCTGTTGTTTTTCATCTTGAAGCTCTATAACGCGGCGTTCTAATGAAATAGTGGTGAGATTATTTTCTGCAAGCTCACTTTTAGATTCAATTAAGCGTTGTTGTAGTGCAGCATTTTTATCCCTAAGTCTTTGCTCGTTGAGAGACTCCTCGCCTGATAGTGGTTTTCCACCTGACTCTTTTAATGTTTGAATTTTTTCTTCTAGACTGCGAAGTTCCTCATCACGCTTATCTTTTTCTGCTTCAAGACGCCGTACAAGATCTTGTAGTTTTTTGCTTTCTTCCGAAAGTGCTTCAACACGCACGGTTTGTGCTGAATGTTGCGTCTTTAATTTTTCTAATGCTGCCGGGTCGCTACCTGAATTAATAAAGGTTGGTGGGGTAAGATTGCCTGTTTTTCCTCTACGATAAAAGCGGTTGTGTTGTAGCAGTAAAGCGTCGGCATTTTCTGCTGGAATACCAGCAATCATTGACTCACTTGGTAATGATAACTCCCTATTGCGTAGCATAAAGTTAATATTTCCGCCTCTAAATGCGCTAGGATTTTTCGCTAAAATAGCAATCATTATCTGCGCTTTAGAAAGTTTGGAATTAGGGTAATTCGTATCAACAATACCACTAAGCGTTCCTCTAGCTATCGCGGTATCCTTTACAGGGTCGGCGATGACCAAAGTTGTAGCGGTAGTAAAAATGATAACTCCCATTGAGAGTATTAGGGAGCGTAAGTTTTGAGAAAAATAGGTGCTGAGGGCGAATTTTTTCATATTTATAGATACTTTTTTGGGGATTTGAAATTGTCTAAGTAGAGTTATTGTGTCTACCTACTTATATCCTATCCAGTTAAAAACTAGTCTACCATTCCTTTGCGATACTCTGTATCTTTTTCCAGTTTTCAGATAAAGGTCTATCCGCTTTTAGTAAGCTTTGCGTCATTGCTTCCAAGGCTTCTTTATTTTGTGAGTAATAGTAAAAACCCAATAACTCTTGTTCTACTAAAGGCTGTTTCTTTTGTGTGCTAAGTATTTGTAACTCTAGTAGTTTTTGTCCCTCCTCAATATTGCCATAAGCAACACAATAGCGTGCCTTATCAATTGGATTATCGTAGTTTTTATTGAGAAAAGCTTCCAAAATGGTCGCTTCATCCTCTTCGTCATTATCGATATGTACTTTTTGACAGGTATCACTGATTAAAGTAGCGCCAGGATAGCCTATACAATCAAGATTATTATCAGTCCCTTCCTTTAGCCACTGTCTAAAATAAGCTCTATTGGAAACATTTAGAAGGGGGCTGGTCAAATTAAACATTTTCTCTTTAATAGGGCGACCAGTAGTCTTTAAGGTAATAAAGAAATCTTGTAATGCGCCTGATAAATAAGGTTGTAGATGAATATCCATCGCTAGCATAATGCGCTGCGTATGGGTTGTTAATTCTTTAGGATTAGCCCTAACGATAAGTGTAAGTCGTCGCCACTTATGTAGTGGGTCTTTAGGGTCAGTAGAATTTAAGTCGGAGATAAATGATGTCACGTTATTTTCCCTGCAAAATAGTCCCGTTTGGGAGTTCCTTTTAGTGATGATCAGAAGAGTGAATAGATTAGCCTAAGGAGGTTTCAAATAATGAATCTACCTATACTTACGCAGATTTTTTGTTCCTAATTGGAGCATATCAAGAGGCGTATAGTCGCTCTACGCAACGATTGATAGGACTCAAGCAGGGGCAAAAGGGCAAGTAAGATGGGTAGAGTCATTGCTTGGAACTTCCTAAGTAGTAGGTCATCATAAATCTAACAAAATTTCCAACGTTTAGTTTTTGAACTGCAAGGCATTGTTGATGCGCATAGCAGGTTACGCAACGATAACGCAGAAGATCGGAAAATAAGCGAGCAAAATGTTAGATTTATTGTGTTCTTCTACTTAGTATAGTCTATTTCCTAATTCTCTCTATAAAACGGTAGCTTAACGCGTTTATTATACCTATTGATAGAAAAGGAGGTATAAAAATTCTGTAAAAAAACTATTAGCTTATCTATTTTGCTGATGAAACAACCTATATTCTATAGATTAGAGATGCATCAGGATATTTCCTTATGGCTTTCAACCTTTTTTATTTTGCGGCAATACATCATAAATAATCAAGCAATTCGCTTTGTTTGATTGAAATATAGCCATATTTAAGTGTAGCATTCGCTACGATTTCTCTTCTCGAACAGTCCCTTAGTGAAATGGTGAGGATGCGGTAATTTGTTGTAGCCTATTTTATTTATTTTACGTGTGTATTATTGATGCTTTTGAGGTGGCGTGTTTGGAGGCATCAGGTTGTCGTATATCGCTATTATTCTCCAATGAAGGTGAGAGTAATCTATTGTAAAATATCATATTATCCACTCCACGATTAGGAGATTTAAAGTAAAAAACCTGAGCAATAAGTGGTAAATTCACTACTTGAAACTTCCTTGCTTCGGACTAATCCGCTTTAAAACATTCACCAAAAATGGTCCATCTTTAGCACTTAAAAAATGATTCTCTTTCGTTAAGTAAACCAAAGATTGCCCTCTCAATGCCCAAACGTTATTCATGTTTTGGCTTTTAGGCGGGACGATAAAGTCAATTTTATTCGGACTGGTTTTGGCTTTATTGGCGCGAATAATGGATACATAATGAATACGTGGATGAACTTGCTGATTTAACCAGTAAAGAAAGGTATTGGGTTTAGCTTCTCTTAAATCGGCATATAAACCACGCGAGTTTCTAATGTCATTTTCTCCTAGTGCATCAAGCATAATACCTAAGGGTGAGTTACCTGCTGAAAAGGCGATATTGGCAGCGGGTGTTCCTAAATGAGGCGTGCTAATGGTGATTAACGCACTGGCAGGAACATGCGTGGGTATGAGCAGATAGTAACGCCCTACAATACCACCTGCCGAGTGTCCAACAAAAATAAATGGCTCATCCCGAATAGCGTAAAGGTGATTTAAATAGCGCCCTAAAATTCTTGTTTGCACCTCAATGGGTGCTTTTGAGGGGAGGTCAACGGTGAAGAATACATCCGATCCTGCTTGCAGATTTATTGGTGTTAGTATCTCCGTCTGGTTAAAACTATAGCTACCACCGTCCTTCCAGCCCGCTTGCATTAATCCTTTGGTTACCCCTGTAGTGCGCCATGACATGCCATCTGCCATATACCCGTGTATCAGCACCATCGTTTTTGCTTGCACAGATGTGGGTAAAACAAATAAGGTTAATAGCAAAATACCTAATAAAAAACTAAACTTCTTGCTCTGTGTTGTCATATTATCCTCGCATGACAATTAAATGTATTACTTTCGATTTAGATGACACCTTATGGGCATGTGAGCCTGTGCTACGTAGAGCTGAGCAAACCTGCTATCGCTGGCTGGCACACTACTACCCTAAAATAACCACCCGTTATAACCAAAAGCAACTGGTTGAAAACCGCTTGCAATACCTGCACTCTCACCCTGATCAGGCGTTTAATTTTACCCAAATTCGCCTTGACTGGTTAGCACAATTGGCCGATGAATTTTCATATCCAGCCCACATGGCGGATGATGCATTTCATGTTTTCTGGCTAGCACGCAATGAAGTCACTTTATTTGCTGGCGTATTAGAAAGTCTAGAACAATTAGCGACTCATTTTAGGTTAGGTACTATCAGCAATGGCAATGCGGATGTAAATCATATTGGGCTGGGCAAATATTTTGATTTTAGTGTTAATGTCTGCAATGCAGGTGCCGCCAAGCCTGAGCCTGAAATTTTTCATTATGCGATGCAACAAGCAGGGTGTGATGCCAGTGAAATACTGCATATTGGTGATCATCCGCAACAAGATGTACTTGGAGCACTTAATGCAGGGTTATTTGCAATATGGTATAACCCTTCTAGAGATGTCTGGTTGGAAGACAAAAAACCAACCGTCATTATTCAAAGTTTAGATGAAATAGAGGAACAAGCTCATTTTCTTTGAAACTATTAAATGAACGGCTACCAACTTAAGAAAAAATGTCGGCTGACGTTATCTCGTAATGAGACTACTGCAAGTAGTCTGGGAGGTTACCAACTTAAGGCGGGACAAGTCACGTCATGGCAAATAACCCGTACCCTTCGACAAGCTCAGGGAACTAGCCCTTCGGTAGACTCAGGACAGCGCCCTTCGGTAGACTCAGGACACCGCTTCCTGAGCTTGTCGAAGGGTGCGGGTGAATAGCAGAAACATGAACTGTCCCGCCTTAAATTGGTAGCCGTCTGGGACAAAAGGAAATGAGGAAACATTTCCAAATTTTGGGGCGAAATATGAGGCATTTTAATCCTTTTTATTTGTTCCACTAATACTTGCTCAGTCTCAATGCTCGACAAGCTGACGCGACCTACAACTAGCTGTCTCGCCTTCAGTTGCTAGCCAAATTAACGATTCAAATTAACCATGCAACATAGCCATCTAATAAAGAATGCTGAGTACACTCATGACGAATGGATTGAACGTTTATGGGTGTCTAACGATAAAACAGACAAACAACAGGTCAGTGATGCAGTTAACTATATGCTGCAAATAGAGTCTTCCAGACGTGTAGAGCATGTACCGATTAGCCTTGATGTGGCTAATATTCTACTCAGTTTGCAAGTGGATCAAGAAACATTGATCGCAGCTTTATTGAGTGATATTGGCTTAAATGAAATTTTCTCTATTGAGGATATTGAACAGAAGTTTGATAGCACGATTGCACAATTAGTAAAAAATATGCGTTTGTTACACAATTTCAAATCTCCCGCAGAAAATGGTCTGGCTATTCCTGCGCAGGCTGAAAATTTACGCCGTATGTTATTAGCCATAGTCGATGATGTGCGCGCCGTGTTAATTCGCCTCGCTTGGAACTTACAGCAATTGCGCTTGGCGGCAAAAATAGATGATACAACCAAGCAAGCCTTTGCAACAGAAACAATGGCAATCTATGCACCACTGGCTAACCGTTTAGGAATCAGCCAGTTAAAATGGGAAATGGAAGATTTAGCCTTTCGCTACCTAGAGCCAGATTGCTATCAACGCATTGCTAAATCCTTGGCGACGAAACGTCTGGAACGCGAAGCCTATATCGAACATTTTACCTCAACCCTGCAAGATTTATTAACTAAGGACAATATTGAGGCTAAGGTTTACGGTAGACCCAAGCATATCTATAGCATCTGGAAAAAGATGCAGCATAAACAAATAGACTTTGATCAACTCTATGATTTGCGGGCAGTGCGGGTAATTGTAGAAAATGATCGCGATTGCTATGCGGTTATTTCCAATGTGCATGCTAAATGGCAATACATCCCTGAGGAGTTTGATGATTATATTAATAATCGCAAGCCAAATGGCTATCAATCTTTACACACTGTTATTATTGGTCCTGAAAATAAAGCCGTTGAAATACAGATTCGTACCAACGATATGCACCTCTTTGCTGAATTAGGTGTAGCGGCACATTGGCGTTATAAAGAGGGCGGATCACAAAATGCCGATATGGAACGGGTGGTTTCATCGCTACGCCGTTTACTAGAAAATGATGAGTCTGACTCGGAATTATTAGAAGATTTTCAAGCAGATGTTTTCCCAGATAGGGTATTTGTTTTAACCCCACACGGTGAAATTCTTGACCTTAGTAAAGGTTCTACACCGATTGATTTTGCCTATACGATTCATACCCATGTTGGGCATCTTTGCAAAGGTGCCAGAGTGAATGGCGCTATTGTTCCTTTGGATTACAAACTGCGTAATGGCGATAAAGTGGAAATTATCACAGGCAAAGTCGAACAACCGAGGCGCAAATGGCTTAATCCTACTCTAAAATATGTTGGCTCAGCAGGAACTCGCACTAAAATAAGACACTGGTTTCGCCAACAAGATCATGAAAAGAATCTGCATGACGGCATGAGTATGTTAGAGGAAGAACAACATCGTCTAGGCATTAAAAAGTTTGATATTAGTAAGTTGGTAAAGCGTTTTAAACTACAGAGCAAACGCGAGTTTCTTATTGGCTTAGGACGTGGAGACATAAGTGTTGTACAACTTGCGGATACTATTGATATTCCTGATAAGCATCAGGTAAAACTACGCAAAGTCAATATTACTGAAAAATCCAATCATCAAGGTATTCAAATACAAGGGGTGGGTAATTTACTGGTAGAAATCTCAAACTGTTGCCAACCTGTGCCTGGCGATGAAATTATTGGCTATATTAGTATTGGTCGTGGTATTAAAATTCATCGTACTGATTGTACTAATATACAACAGAAAAATCTAACCTCAGAGCAACAGCTCAGGCTCACTGATGCAAGTTGGGGAACTGAAACAACCGCCTATACCGTTGATATACAAGTAACAGGTTTTAATCAACCTGGCTTTTTACGTGATGTTGCTGATGTTTTTGCCAAACAGCAAATTAATGTGTCTAATATTTCACATATAAAAGGCAAAACAGATTTGATCTCAATTCTTAATTTTGAAGTATTAATAGAGAATTTAAAAAAACTCTCTGCCGCACTAGGGAGAATCGAAGAACTAGCCAATGTAATGGATGTAAGGAGGAAAAGCTAAATGGCTGATATAAGTAGTATTACATCGGATCATTATGATGAATTAGCAATCATGGTGGGTGAGTTGCTAGAAGAAATTATGCAATTAAGCAAAGAATCTGCATTTGAATTTAATCAAGCTGAAACAGCTCTACGTGCCAAGCAACTGATTGAAAGCAACAAGTATTGGGTGTTTATTGCGCTGGATAATAATAATCAGCCCATTGGTTTTATCTCACTTTATGAAAGCTATGCCTTATACGCAGAAGGTGCCTATGGAACGATCCCTGAACTGTATGTGCGCCCTAAATTTCGCTCACAAAATATAGGTAAAGAACTGCTAGATAAAGCAATTGAATTAGCACAGCAGAAAAAATGGAAGCAATTAGAAGTGACCACACCACCAATACCTGAATTTGCCAGAACATTGCAATTTTATCGTGAACACAACTTTCAAATAACGGGCGGGCGCAAACTCAAGCTAAAAATATAAATTTTTTACTATTTCATTGATGATGTTTGGGATAAGGCTTATAGGGGGGTAGAAGATGGAAGATAAGTCTAAGTTTCAGGTCTAAAGCTTCGTTGTCTATTATCTTCGGAGGTGTCAATTTAAGAGATTGATCTCTTTAGATTTTATTAAGGTAGAACGAGTAAAAATTATAGCAAATAATCCGCACCCTTCGACAAGCTCAGGGAGCTAGCCCTTCAGTAAACTCAGGACACCGTTCTTGAGCTTGCTGAAGGAAGCGGGAGAATAAGAATAAGCATAAACATTAACTGTCCCAGCTTAAACTAGTAGCCATTTTCAGTTTATCTATTGGTTTTTATTATTTGTTTGTAAAAATGAATTAGTATTTGCCAAATTCGACTACAATTGCTATAGATATTAACCCTAAGTTAGAATTTTAAACAAAGATATATGAATGGAATGAAAGCTTCAGCTTTTAAGGAACGCGCATGGAATAACTTCCCGAAGTTCTAACGCAGAATTTTTATTTCAGATTGGATGAATTCATGAAGCGCATAGTCACTCTACGCAACGAATGAGATCATCCAAGCTGGGATAAAAAGGCAAGTTAGAGATCGGGACGTTATTCCATGCACGTTCCTAAAGCACACAGAAGATATTTAAAAGGACACCCATCAAATGAACGATATATTCATCAGCCACAGTAGCAAAGACAGACCTTGGGTTTACCTGTTAGCCAAGGCACTACAAACCGATGGCTATCGTGTAGATTGGGATAAAAAACACCTAACCAATGAAAACTTCGCGCACGTAATCCAAGATACACTGGATCACTGTAAATGTGTTATCACCGTCTGGTCAACTAACTCTAGCGAATCATTTTGGGTCAAAGCTGAAACCCTAAGCGCAATGGAACAAAACCAACTAATCCCCGTACTCTGCGAGCATGTTATCCCCCCCATGCCTTACGCAAGCCTAGCGACAGAACCATTGCAAAGCTGGAATGGTGATAAAACGGATCTGCGCTATCAACACCTACTACAAACCATTAGAAAATTCACCCAACCCGAAGCCACTTTGCAAGATGGAAAATATATCGATAATAATGATGACACTATTACCGATTGCAGTACTAACCTAATGTGGAAAAAATACAGCGAAGGACAACGCAGTATCGCTTGTGGCAAAGGGATGGTACGCCAATACACATGGGAGAACGCAGTCAACCGCTTTAAACAAAGCAGTTTTGCAGGCTATAATGACTGGAGACTGCCTACTATTAAAGAACTACGCTCTTTAACCTCCTGTGATCGTAAAGTTGCTTCGCCGTTGATTGAAGCGCGTCATGCAACCACATTATTACGCAATAAATGCGTAAAACCCACGATAAATCATCACGTCTTTCCCAATACCTCCCCCACTCGATATTGGACATCCTCTTCTTTTTTTAATAAAGCTGATTATGCGTGGGCATTGCATTTTGACTCAGGAAATGAAGAGGAAAGCCTTAAATATTATAATGCTAGCGTGCGCCTAGTTAGAAATAATGAAGCGCTTGATCAGGGAGCTATTCGGTTGTTTAATCGTTCTATCGGGTAAGCACCCGCGCAAAATTAATCTAACAATTTGATTCCTATTTTTTGATCTTCTTCATTATTGCTTTGGTCACATAGCTCACTATGCTCTCGCTATAACGCCTTGAATATCAAAAAATAGGAAATAAAATTTTCCCTCGTTCCTATGCTTCTGCGTGGGAACG
>DRMS01000183.1 GCA_011322515.1 Leucothrix mucor | reverse complement strand
AGCGGTGTCCTGAGTCTACCGAAGGGCTAGCTCCCTGAGCTTGTCGAAGGGTGCGGGTTGTTTGCTATAACATTACTTGTCTCGCCTTAAGTTGGTAGCCATTTTATTGACAGGTATAGCCATCACTATAAACACCGCCAGTTGAACTTTGTCTCGTTATCTGAGCGTCATGAAGACCCCTATGTCACTCCAACTTAACGCATTGAGCGAAGTTAAAGGTGAAGCGAAAATTATAACTATCTATATTGGAAGCCCCTTGAAAAACTTGCTATGGTTCTGGTATAGCTAGTTTTTTTTATTTTATAAGTAGGGTTTCTATGCAGTGGCTTAAAACTTTTCATATCTTATTTGTGATGTCGTGGATGGCTGGTATTTTCTATCTTCCCCGAATATTTGTACATTACGTAGAAGGAAAAAAAGCAGGACAACAAGTAGATCGCTTAGCGATCATGGCAAAAAAGCTCTACGGCTTTATGACCTTAATGATGATGTTAGCCGTGGGTACTGGTCTGTGGTTATGGTTAGCCTATTGGCCACTTTCAATGGGCTGGTTGCACGTAAAAATACTCTTTGTTGGATTGATGATTTTGTATCATCTGTGGTGCAAACAACGCATGAAAGAAATGCAAAAAGGGATGCTAACAGAATATAGTGTCAACTATCGTTGGTTAAATGAATTACCGTTGATATTGACCTTGGTGATTTTGATTATGGTCGTGGTAAAACCATTTTAGGCTTAGTATAAAACATAATAGAAAACGAGAGGATTATTAGTGCCATGAAAAAACTAAAAAATGAAAAAGAACTCGTCAAAAAAGCAATTATAGAAGGGATGAGGTACGGTGAAGAACGAGGCGTAGTTGAGTTTGAGCCAACTGATTCTGCTGCAGATAAAATTGAATACATCTACCTTCTGTTAGTTCATGACAAAATAATCCAACCTTTACCAAAAGATGGTATTAATCAAGTAACAATGAAGCATCGTCTTGCCATTTGGGCGTCGAAATTAAAATAGACTTGCAAACACCAATTTCAGCAAGCTTTTTAGCGTCGGCTTTCTTCTTTTTTTACAGGTTTTGTTTTAATGCTGATTGCTAAGGCGAATATACCAAGCTTTAAAATTGAAACTAAAAAATAAGCTGTAGCCTACATTAAGAAAATTTCAAGTAATGACCCCACCCCTATTGTACAGATTTTTTATTTCTCATGGAGCCTATCAAGGGGCGCATAGGCGCTCTAGGCAAAGATTGATAGGATTCAAGCAGGGTAAAAGGGCAAGTAAGATGGGGTAGATTCATTGCTTGGGACTTCCTAAGATACAAAATACAGCTTGATGTATTTAGCTAACGGCTTTCATCTTCAAAAACTTACTGGCAAACAAGCCACTAAATAAACCAAGTACTAACCAATAAACTAGGTTAACCCACGCCGTTGAAATTAAAAACTGATGTTCTAGTTTCGAGAGTGCGCTAATCGCTTCTTTTTCTTGATTTAAAAAACCATGCATTTCAGGGTGTGGAGCGCCTAGAATATGCGGTAATACAATAAAAACTAAACCTGCAACCTTGAAGGCGCTAGGCGCAAGATAAAGTATCGATAAACCAATAATGGTAGCTACGATGGTGAGTGTCCACCAAAGTTGTCTTGCATGTAAGTCAGCAGCTACTGTTCCTGGTACTTCTGGGGGCAAACCAATAACAGTGGCGAGATAAAAAGATAAATATCCACCTACCCCGATAATAATTCCAGAACGCCATGAAATTTCTGGTTTCCCAAATTTTAGAAAAATAAAGGCTACAAAGCTAGTGAGCAGTAAGCTATGTCCAAAAGCGATAAGAATATCGGCTAAAAAAGTATAAGCTATTCTTTCTGAACGACTAGCAGGCTCCCATGCTTCACCGCCATCTTGATGGGAATGTGTTGTAGCATTATCTCTGTGGGGACTGGGAGTCGTTGGGAGTTCTTCTGTAGGTTCATATATTTCTGCTGAATATATAACAGGTGTCGTAGAAAATGCTTGTAGTGTACCGAGTAATAGCCCCGCAATAACAGCGCTGAAAAATGCGGTATACATTATATTTCTAAATAACATACTCTATGCTCTCTTCATTAATGACAAGGAAAAACAGCAGCATGCCGTGCATCATGCGCTGAATTGTGGGCAATATCCATTTCATTAAAGCCAACACCATAAAGTACAATAATAGCAATGAGAGAACTTGCAATAATTTGTAACGTAGCGGAAATACTGACTGTCGTTTTTTCAGCTAGTTGAGTGGAAGTGTTCATGTAAAATTCTCCAAGACACCCATAGTGTCTATAAAATAGGAAGTAAAAAGCTAGTATCGGGCTAAGGAAAGAGCAAGAAACAACTTGCCGATCTCTAGCTTACTTTTTTAGCTTAACTTAGATGATCTCATTCGTTGCGTAAAGTGACTATACGCTGATCCGTTCATTCAATCTGAAATGAAATTTTTATACTAAAAAGCAGTAAATTAATTCATGAGCTTTTCTTACTATCAGAAAAGCTAAAACTACAGTTCTCCTTCACTGGCTCCCACTGCGCTTTATTACGAGGAAATTTACGGCAATTAGGTGGGCGTACGCTATAAATAGCGCAACGTGAAGTGCCATCATCAAGCTCTTTTAAAAAAGCACAACGAAAGGGTAATTTACAGCAATCACCGCAGCCATTACATTCACCCTTTCTATTTTTATCAACGGGTAATAAGGCAGTCAGTGTTCGTTTAAGTTTTGGGATCATAGAAATGGAGTTAGCGTAATATAATGAGCGGGGTATTTTATACGAGCATAGCCAAATTGGCACTCTTCTTACACTATTTTCCACTTCTTTTTTTCAATTATCCAAATAAACCATTTTTTCTAGTAAAAATAACGAATAATTCCAGTGGAGATAAGTACCTGAGCCACATTGCATAAAGGCTTTCTTGCCAAGGATTACCATAGCAGATTCACAATACTCGCATCAAAGGAAAATATAAGCTCCCAACTTAAGGCGGGACAAGTAACGTCATGGCAAATAACCCGCACCTTCGACAAGCTCAGGGAACTAGCCCTTCGGTAGACTCAGGACACCGCTTCCTGAGCTTGTCGAAGGGCGCGGGTAAATAGCAGAAACATGAACTGTCCCGCCTTAAACTGGTAGCCCGAAAATATTAAAAATCAAGTTTGGCATTTAGAGCAGTAAAAACTGGAGCGCTGTCCTTGAGTAATTTTTTTGATTAAAGAGTGGCAAACAGGACACTCTTCCCCTGCACGCCCATAAACATGCAACTGCTGTTGAAAATACCCAGGCTTTCCTTCTGCTTGGACAAAGTCGCGTAAGGTTGTACCACCTTGCTCAATAGCGCGTACTAATATAATTTTGATCGCTTCAACTAGTTTTTCATAACGCCGTAAAGACATTCTGCCTGCCATTGTTTTTGGTGAAATTCCTGCCATAAAGAGCGACTCACTAGCATAGATATTGCCAACGCCAACTACAATCTGCGCATTCATAATAAACTGTTTAATTGATACTCTTCGTTTTTGCGATACTTTATACAATAAGGGCGCATGAAACGCATCGCTTAATGGCTCAGGACCTAACTTGGATAATAACGTGTGTTGCAAAGGATCATTAGTCGTCCACAGCACAGCGCCAAAGCGGCGTGGATCATGCAGGCGTAATGCTTTTCCTGTTGCTAAGATAATATCAATATGGTCATGTTTTTCGGCTTTTAAGGAAGCATCAATAATCCGTAAGCTGCCCGACATTCCCAAGTGCAAAATAACACAACCTTTGGCAGATTGTAGTAATAAATATTTTGCACGACGAGTAACAGAGCTTATTTTTCGCCCTTCTAATTCATGCAATGAATCTGGTACAGGCCAGCGTAGTTTTGCTTGGCGGATAATAATTGATTTAACTATTTTTCCTTCAATATAAGGGGCAATACCACGGCGCGTGGTTTCGACTTCAGGGAGTTCTGGCATAGAGTGATTGTATTAGATTTAAGGAAGTTTCAAGTAATTATTTTAATGTTTCGAAAAAACAAGGTTTTTGAAACAAGTTGTATAGATTAATATTATTATGCATATTGATTTATTGAATAATGATGTGATTTTGTCTTTTTGCCCAAAGGGCATCATGTTCCCTATATTGCACAGATTTTTTGTTTCTGATTGGAGTATCTCAAGAGGCCCATAGTCGCTCTATAGACATTCATTTATTAAATTTCCGCACCCTTCAACTCCGCTCAGGGAGCTGTACCCTGAGCGGAGTCGAAGGGTGCAATTATTTATGTGAAAAACTATAGGAGGCTATCTGAGAATAGAAAAGCTACTGCAATCTACCCTGAAATACAGCTATTTCCAGTGCGGCGTTCGCTACGCTTTCTATTCTCGGACAGCCTCCTAGGACTGCAACTCTTCATCTCTGCCTAGGGAAAACTATCCTCTCAAATTATTAGCGAACTTACCCGCCCACTAGTGCGACTAACTTAATAAAACTTACTGATAAATTTTCATCATCAAGGTTAATTATTTGCTCCAATGTTTCAACTTGCACGTCATTAATAATAATAAAATAACCATTGTTATCAAAGGCTCGAAAAGCGATGTCTAATTGTTTTTCAATATCCGTTTTGACGGTTTCTTTAATACCGTATTTATTTAGTATTTTTTCAACACTGCTTACCTCAACAAGGGAATACCCATTGTTTTTACGTTGATGTTGGTATTGCTCAATCTCTTGTTTGACACGTTCACGAATAATATCTCGTACGCTGAGTTGTTTTTTTGGGAGTGGTAAATCAAATTCATAGATTAATTTACCCATCATGGTTTCATCACGAACCCTTAGTATAGTAGTGTTTAACATGCCGCCTCCATTGGTTTGATTTGCGACAAAATAGTTTTGTCACGAATTTTTGAATCGTTGGCGAGCATGAAGGCTTTGGATAAAATAAGAGACAAGGTATTATCTCCTTCAAATGGTAACATCACCGAGTTATTAGCGCGCGCCGAAACAATACACAAATAACGATCATTAGGTTGCATTAGGATATTAGAAGAACCAAGATGAATTTTGTAATGACATAACTTTCCCTCTACTAATAAGAAGCGTCCTTTCAAGGTTAATTGTGACGCAATTTTCAGTTTAGGAAGCAACATTTGTAGCACCTCATAACGTGTTTTTGCACTAGCTGAGAGTTTGCCAAAACTGCTATCTTCCCAATAGGTATTAGTACGATCATGCCACTGCGGGTCATTACCAATGCTACTTACGCCGACAAATAAATCCACATCACGCATGACTTCAGAGAACAAAAGCGGTTCTATCTTTTCTAATTTAAGCCTTTTGTGATTTTTAGTAAACACCACAGCCGACGTTCCTACGCATTGATAGGTTGCGTTACCTTCTCCATATTGATCCGTTCCTTCTGCTTCAAATTCCACCGTTATTTTATGGCTTTCAATATATTTATAAGCCTCATTTTCATAACCACCATCCCAATACCCCCCTAATGTTTGCTTCCAGCCACGTTGGGTACATAAGGCATTAAATTGACCATGTTTAAGGATATGATTGGCATAACGCAAACTGTGATCAACTGTTTTTCTTTCCGCATCGGTTAGTGGGTAAATTTCTCGATGGGCTTGTTTAAAAGGTTGAGTAATCTCATGTTGCATTAGCCATTCTCGCCATGCCAACACATCATCGGCATTGGACATAATGGGATGCCATAAGCAAACCGTTGCCTCTTTTGGCAGGGTAAAGGGTTTATTTTTTGCATTAACAAAGCCTTTATCGGTATAAATAATATCGCTTATTGTTTTTTTATTTTGGACGCGCCAAATTAAGCGACGTGCTAAAAAGCCAAGCAAGGGATGGGTGATGATATTGTCTCGCCAATGCCCTAATGTATGTGTAGCTTTCTTTTTTAGATAGCTTTGTTCAAGGCGTTGACTATGCGCTCTCGTTGCCAAGTTTAAATCTTTAAGCAATAACTTTAACGCCTTAATCTCCTCCATTGCTTCCCGTTTTAAAACAGCAGGGATACTTTTTTGTAATTTTTCACCTTTTTGCCACGTTAACTGACCTTTACCTACCGCTAATAAACGTAGTATTGCTGTATATTCACCCACTTTCTGTGTGTAATAGCCAATATCAGTCAATCCATAGTCAGGCATAGCTAATGCTTCAAGTTCTTCAACCGTCATTTTTTTCGCCTGTGCGGCTTGAGCAAAAATACGATTAATATTTTTTAAAGCGGGGTTATATTTTGTCACTGCACGTAAAATGGTAATTTCTTTTAGACCTGCAATCCCTTCAATTTGCGATAGGCTATAGAGTGCCGCATTAGCGACCTTTGCATTACGCATGCCGACACCAGGAACTTTTTTATACATATGGGTCGCAACATTGCGTAATTCACGACAGGTTTCTTGATCATTATAGCGACTTGCAGACCACAATAAGCCTTTAAGTAGCCGTGAATGATTGTCTTTTATCTTGAAATACTCATTATTTTTTTTCAGGTAACTTTTTTCTTTGACTAGTGGAAAAAGTGTTAGCAATGTCTCTCTAAAGACAGACTCACCAATATCATTAACTAATGCTGTGGTTTTCGTTGTCCATCGTTTTGAAGGTTTAGGCATATTATTATCAAGACAATGACGTATTAATTCATACCAAAAACCCGCTTGCTGTTGTTGTAATGATTGAATAAAAACACGAAATGTATCAGCCCACGGCTTTCCTGAGGGTATATTGCTGATTGCCATTTGAATCATGTCCAATGCTTTACCATCCGCTTGATCAAGTTCAATACGTGTTTTTGCTCCTGCTTTAATTAACTGAGTACAAACACGCTTGAAACTTGCTTGACTCATGGCAACATCTAGCGGTGTTTTTCCCTTTTTATTTGGCAGGTTAAGATCAGCACCTAAGGCGATTAGCTGTTTAATAGAGTCTTTTTGATATTCTTTGATAGCCACTAACAAAGGGGTATTTCCTTGTTTATTAACGACATTAAGATCAGCCCCTTTGTCTACCAAAAAAGACATAAAAGCAATATTATTATGGTAGCAACATTCATGTAGAATGGTGTCTCCCTTGTTATTTTTCTGATTAAAATCTGTTTCTTTGCTAAAAAATTGGTCACGCAATGTTTCGGGTAGTTTGGAGTGATGAGCAACCCGATGTAATAGTGATTTATTTAATAAATCACTATTACTTCCTTTTTTTAGTAATTTGCTAACAAAATCATACAACTGATGATCCAATGCTTTTTCCAATGGATCAGCATAATCTCTTCCAACATTTGAAGTACTACAGCCTAATGATAATAGTTTATTAGCAATAGCTGTTCGTTGTGATCCATATTTATATTCAAGCGCATGATAAATAATGGATCTTCCCGCTATCTTTTCAGTTTTCACAGGATCAAAGCCAAGTCGAATTAAGGCATTAAACAAGGAAAGATTACTGGTATAGAAAACCTCTAAGTGAGAACTAATAAAATTCAAACAGTCTTGTTTCTCTTGTGGAAAAGTAGCTCCTTTTTCTACCAATAGCGTTAATAGTGCAATATCGTCTTTTTTTAGAGAATATGAACGTGCCGCTAAGACAGATGACAACATGTTTTTCAGTTGTTTGGTAGGGTCTGCGCCTCGTTTAATAATTAAGGCTACTTTATCAATATCACCCTGTACAACGGCTATTCTTAATAAGGTTGTCGAGTTGTTGTATTCGCCTTTTAGAGTTGTTGTTGTTAGATCAGGAAAGGTGTCTAGTACAGAAGTGAGTTGTTCAAGCGTCCCTTCGTGGACAATTTTGCTTATTTCTTTTAGATCATTCATAAGTTATTTATTATTTTAATGAGTAGGGTAAAAAGTACTCTAAAGTATAACTTAAGCTAAACTATTGCTTTATTAATCCTGATTAATGGAAGCAAGACAAGACAAGAAAAGTGTATTTTTATCATTGTGGGATAGGCTTTCTTTAGAAATAAGAATGCCTGCTTCAGTTGCCCCAGTAAAAAACAACCGTTTTTACAGTCAACGAGAAGCATTTTTTATATTTTCTTCATATTTATCCATACTGTGATCAGTTATTCCATCGACTGGATTCAGGCGTAAAAAACTATCTAGACCGCCACGCATTCTGTCCCAAAACATATTCCACCAAGTTAAGTCTTTATCTGGAATCAACTCACCGTCATTATTAAAATACATTAATGAGCCAACATGTGAATATGTTTGGCTAAGGGGGACTCTAGTAACAATGTCGCTATTATTTACAAACCTATACACATGCGTATTATCTTGATTAAAAAGTTTAGCAAAGCGATGACTACCTACCCGAGGCGAGCCAAATGTATATAACCCACTCACTCTTATTTGCTCTTCATTGGTTTGGATTGCTCCAGTAGCCAAGGTAGCAAGCGCAGCACCAAGACTATGCCCTGTTAACCAAATAGTTTGACGATTATCTCTTACCTCATCAATTACATTTTCAATGTCTGACCAAACATAGCTTAAAGCGTTTGCAAACCCTCTGTGAACATCACCGTAAGGTCCAGCAGTTTTTCTAACTTTTGCATCAGTAACCCAGTCTTTTAACTGATCGGGTTCAGTCCCTCGAAAGGCAATGATAATTTTTTCTTGATCTACCACTAAAAATGCTTGCGTACCACGAGAATCAAAAAAACTGATATTACTTTTTTTAAATCCCCAGCTTTCAATTTCACTAGTAAATTTTGGATCATTAAAATCATCGTAAACAAGGTTTGACGCTCTTGCCAGAAAGTTTGCATTTTCAATAGAAAATCCAAATGCTTTAACATTAAATTTCATTTATTTCCTCACAACATATAGACATTCATTTATTAAATTTCCGCACCCTTCGACTCGGCTCAGGGAGCTGTACCCTGAGCCGAGTCGAAGGGTGCAATTATTTATGTGAAAAACTATAGGATTTTTATAATATATCTGTTTATAACGGATTCTGTTGCTGACTCTTATCATAGATAAATATTTTTATATCATAAAGTTACATTAACTTTTATGATT